>NZ_JAAHGK010000217.1:0-7514 GCF_010672505.1 Okeania sp. SIO2B9
GAGGGTTTTAGACGTGATACCAGGCACTTTTCAAAGGCACAAAAAGGCACTTTTATTCATAAGTTAATGCTTTTGTAAGCCCTAATTATAACTATTAAATCTGACATTATATAATTTGATAAACCAAACCTATATCCATGAATGAAACTATTACTATAAGTCTAGAAAAAATTTGTGTATCAACTGATTTTCCTTATGGTGAAGCTTGGATACCAGATGAAGATAAAAATCTACTACAACTTAGTTCCAGCTATTATATTGATTCCGGCTTTGGCAACAAGGATTTAGAACAATTTTGGGTTTGTAGTCAAGATTTTATATTATCTAGGGGTGAAGGCTTACCAGGACGAGTTTGGTTATCAAAACAACCGGAATGGATTATAGACGTAACTATCGAATCTGAGGGATATTTTTTACGCAATCAAATTGCGAAAGCTTTTGGAGTCAAAAGTGGCTTTTCTGTACCTGTAATTACACAAAATAAAGTTTTGATAGTGTTGGCTTTTTTTACGGCACAAACTCATTCTAAAGATACAAAAATTATAGAAATAGCAACAAGTCAAGCCGAAAGTTTAGGAAAGTTTCTATTACATTTATAATAGATATCTCCAACAATAAAAAATAAAATCAATTATCGTACAGAAATTATCAATTATTTCCCTCTATTCCCTATTCCCTATTTTGTAAGTTTATAGACCAATATTCATTACTTAATTCACTTGGACATTTGAAAAGTGTCAACCCCTTTTATCAATTATCAATTATCCATGCTCTATAAAAATATCAGGTTTAGCTAATCCCAGAACCCTATCTTTCTGATAAAATCAACAAGCAAAGTAATAATACTTATTTAGTCCTACTCTAAATGAATTCAGGAATCGATCTACAAAGAACATTTATTGAAGCTCTCGTAGACTTGGGCCTATCCCCAGAAATAGCCAGAACCGTTTGGCTACCATTACCCATGTTATTGATGATTATTGCTGCTACTGTCAGTGTTCTAGTGACAGTGTGGCTAGAGCGAAAAATTTCCGCAGCAGCTCAACAAAGAATTGGCCCAGAATTCATCGGCCCTTTGGGAACTCTAGCACCTTTAGCTGATGGTTTGAAGCTAGTTTTCAAAGAAGACGTTGTTCCTTCTAAAGCAGACCCTCTACTGTTCACTCTAGGCCCTGTAATAGTAGCCATCCCAGTATTTTTGTCCTATCTAGTAGTTCCTTTTGGACAAAATTTAATTATCACAGACCTGGGGGTAGCAATATTTTTATGGATAGCTCTTTCCAGTATTCAGCCCATTGGTCTGCTGATGTCTGGCTATGCCTCCAACAATAAATATTCTCTACTAGGAGGTTTACGAGCAGCAGCACAGTCTATTAGTTATGAAATACCTTTAGCTTTAGCTGTACTGGCAGTAGTGATGATGTCCAATAGTCTCAGCACAATTGATATTGTTGAGCAACAATCAGGCTATGGCATTTTAGGATGGAATATTTGGAGACAACCAGCGGGTTTCCTCATTTTCTGGATATCAGCATTGGCAGAATGTGAAAGACTTCCGTTTGACCTTCCTGAAGCAGAAGAAGAATTAGTAGCGGGATATCAAACAGAATATACAGGGATGAAATTTGCCCTCTATTACTTAGCGTCTTACATCAATTTAGTTCTATCTGCTCTGTTTGTGGCAATTTTATATTTAGGTGGTTGGGAGTCCCCTGTACCAGTTGGACTTCTCAGTGACTGGTTGGGAGTAAGTGAAACAACTCCGTGGCTACAAATAATTACTGCTACTTTGGGCATTACTATGACATTGCTCAAAGCTTATTTTCTAGTATTTATTGCTGTTTTATTACGTTGGACATTACCAAGGGTTAGGATTGACCAATTATTAGACTTGGGATGGAAGTTCCTCCTACCCATCGCTCTGGTAAATCTACTATTAACTGCAGCTTTAAAGTTAGCCTTTCCATTTGCTTTTGGAGGATAAATCCATAGCTGATTTTAGACTTTTAGATTAAACTGTATCAAAAATCTAAAATTACTTTTGCTAATTAATTAGACTTCCTAGGAGAAAACGCCATGCTCAAATTCCTCAATCAAGTAGGCGAATACGCTAAAGAAACTTTTCAAGCTGCTAAATATATTGGTCAGGGTTTATCTGTAACTTTTGACCACATGAGCCGTCGTCCTATTACTGTACAATACCCCTACGAAAAACTTATTCCTTCTGAAAGATTTCGAGGCAGAATTCACTTTGAATATGACAAGTGTATTGCCTGTGAAGTTTGTGTAAGGGTTTGTCCGATTAATTTACCTGTAGTTGATTGGGAATTTAATAAGGAAAGCAAAAAGAAAAAGCTCAAACATTACAGTATTGATTTTGGTGTTTGTATTTTCTGCGGTAACTGTGTGGAATATTGTCCAACTAACTGTTTATCCATGACGGAAGAGTATGAATTAGCAGCTTATGACCGCCATGAGTTGAACTATGATAATGTGGCCTTGGGACGATTACCATATAAGGTAACAAATGACCCAATGGTAACTCCTATGCGAGAATTAGCTTACTTACCTAAGGGAGCGATAGACCCTCATACAGTTCCTCAAAATGCACGTCGCGCTGGTCTTCGTCCGGAAGAAATTCTTGAACAAATGGAAGCTGAAAAACCAGTGGCAGAGACTACAGAAAAATAGCTATTAGTTGTTAAGTAAGATTCAGCTATTAGCGGTAAGCTCTCAGCTTTTGAATGAATGAAGCAAGCATTCGTTTAACTTCTACTACATTTTCAACTCTATGAAGGGAAGTGTAGATGTGGCTCGATAAACTGCTAAGGTTAAGTGATAGGCTTTTGCCCATACTTTATAATTCTTTGAAATCTCTCAATTGCTTTTTTCTCCTTTTTTATAAGGTAATAAAGCTGATAGCTGATAGCTGATAGCTGACCGCTGAATGCTTAAGTTTAATAACTAATAGCTGCTAATAGAATTCAAAATAAACAAATCTCTAAAGGAATAAAAAGTGGATTTAGCGCAAGGAGTTCAATTTGTTTCATTTGCTTTATTAAGCATAATGATGATTGCTGCTGCTTTGGGAGTAGTGTTATTTTCTAATATTGTCTACTCAGCATTTTTGTTGGGTGGAGTATTTATGAGTATTTCTGGTTTATACCTTTTATTAAATGCTGATTTTGTGGCTACTGCCCAAGTTTTGATTTATGTTGGAGCTGTTAATGTCTTGATTTTATTTGCAATTATGCTTGTAAATAAACGAGAAGATTTTAAAGTTTTGCCTAATGCTTGGTTTAGAAAAATAGCTACAGCTTTAGTTTGCGTTGGTTTATTTGCCCTACTAAGTACCATGGTATTGTCTACTTCTTGGTCAATTCCTGGTGCTAGTGTTGCTAATACAGAAAGTTCAATTGTTTTAATTGGTAGACACTTTTTTAGTGATTTTTTACTTCCTTTTGAACTTGCTTCTGTGTTTTTGTTAATGGCAATGGTGGGTGCTATTATTTTGGCTCGTCGAGATATTTTGCCTGATGAAGTACCGACTGAGATTCAAACACCTGTTTTAAGTTTACCAGAACGCCCCCGTGAATTAGTGTCTAGTTCTAGTGAAATTTCTAATAATTAAATTCAAAGAGTTGATAAGTTTATGCAATTGCAACTGGAGTATTTTTTGTTATTAGCCGCAGCACTTTTTTGTATAGGTATTTATGGTTTAATTACCAGTCGCAATGCAGTTAGGGTGCTGATGTCTATTGAGTTACTGCTTAATGCTGTAAATCTAAATTTGATGGGTTTTTCTAATTTCTTAGACCCCCAGAATATTAAAGGTCAGGTATTTACTGTGTTTGTAATTACTGTTGCTGCTGCTGAAGCTGCTGTTGGTCTAGCGATAGTTCTTGCAATTTATCGTAACCGTGACACGGTAGATATGGAACAGTTTAATTTATTAAAGTGGTAATTTTAAGGTAAGCATTCACCTATTAGCATTCAGTGTTCAGCTTGAGTTGATAATCTTTGAATGCTTACTTTTTAATACTATAAAATGTTTTGTTTGAGCAGTTTTCAACGTCTTCCTGTGCATCTGGATGTAATTATTTTTTATTGTGCGGAAAAATTTTTTTTTAATACTATGTAAAGAAATATAATTTTATTTACTGAAAAATATTAAGCTTCGTTACTAAGCTGCAACATAAAATAATTTCCGTGCTACCGTTTCTAATCAGAAACAAGCTCAAATAATTTAGGGGAGGAAAAAACTTTGAATTCAGAAATTAAAAAATATCCATCTTGTTCTTTACATCAAGATGTTAGTGAATATGTGGCTGATTTACAATTTCACATGACTTTACACGCTCGTAATTTAGTTCCTTCTCTTAATCAAGCAAAAGATGGTCGCGAGGAAATGTTGCAGCAAACTCAAGCTCATTTTGAAAAGTTGATTTCTCGACAGACTCTTTAATTTTTTTTATATTTATTTTTATTTAAAAACCCAGTTTCAATTAGGAAAAGAGATTGGGTTTTTTAGTTTTTTGTATTAATTCTTTAGTTCAGAAAATATAGCAATGTGCTCTCAAGTATTTACAACTTAGCTCTATTAAGTGCAGTCTAGAAAAGGTATACAAAAAATAATGTGTAAATATGCCAGAGCGCATTGCTATACCTATACCAGGACTTACGCAAATCACACCATTTGTAGGGGTTAATGGCTGTTAACCCCTATAAATGGTGTGTAATTTTGTCTTTTGCGTAAGTCCTGTATACCTGATAGCGATGATTTGCAACAAAAAGCGATCGCCCAGTGCACTGGAAGTCTATCGCTCCTAAAAATAGGACAAAAGAAAATTGTTGTTTCTCATCTTCTCAAGATTATTCGCAAAACATCTGAGGTTTATGGGAAAAAAGCCCATCTCTAGTAAATGTTGCTGGCATAATTTTCAAGAAATATCAAATTAATCAGTCTGCTGACTTATCTTCAAGAATTTCCTACAGGTATATAGATATATATAGATATCTGAACAGGTTTAATTATCAGTTTGAACAATGAATTTAAAAAATCAAAACTTTCTGATTAATCTCCGCTCAAAATTTGCTGCATTAGCTCACGCAGTTCCAATACTTTCAGCGCTGTTACTCAATTTTGTGATATGCTCGACAGTAGTAAAATCTGTAGTAAGTTATTGCTCAATAGCAAAATCGAGCTGCAAATGCTTATACTGTCGTTAATTTTGTAGCGATCGCCCGAAAATTTTCCCAGCATAACTAACTAATTTTCTCTACCCTCTTTCATCATAAATTGACAAATATGTAATCATATGTATTTTTAGAACGAAACTAGCAGTCCCTCAAGCAATTGCAGCAATAATAACTGTAGAGGAACGAGCTATAAGAATGTCAAACCCCAAAAATATTGACTTGATAAATACTGCAAGAAAACTGATACTGATATAATCAGCCATAGAGACTATTCATAAATTAATGGTGTGATTTGAATTAAAAGCAACACCAAGTTTCTATTGCCTATTTTTAATAAATCGACTTTCTATTAGAAGCTGTAAATATAACAGTCTTATTTGAGTTGTACAGAAAAGATATTGAAATTAGGGAATAGCGGTGCGACTCTGCGAATGTTTTATTTGTCAAGGAAGGCGTACTAATAGAGAGATAAGATTTTCTGATTTTTTATCTATTTATTTTTGATTTGTTTACAAATCAATTATTTAAAACTGGTATATTATTATTTGTTTAAGTTCTGTATCATAACTCTTATTTTTGCCATAAAAAACATCAAAACCAATGCCATATTACATATCATCCAGGTTTATAGATAAACTAGCAGTTCATATTACCAAAAATTTCTTAGACTTACCTAGAGTAAGAATGCCTTTAATATTAGGAATACATGGACGAAAAGGAGAAGGAAAAACCTTTCAATGCCAATTAGTATTGGAAAAAATGGGAATTGAACCTGTCACAATATCTGGCGGAGAATTAGAAAGTAAAGATGCAGGAGACCCAGCACGTTTATTACGTTTACGTTATCGAGAAGCATCAGAAAAAATCAAAGTTCAAGGTCGAATGTGCGCCTTATTTATTAATGACTTAGATGCAGGTGCTGGTAGATTTGATGGGGGTACTCAATATACGGTAAATACTCAATTAGTAAATGCTACTTTGATGAATATTGCTGATAATCCTACTAATGTACAATTGCCTGGTAGTTATGATGAAACTCCCCTACATCGAATACCAATTATTGTGACTGGAAATGATTTTTCTACCCTCTATGCACCTTTAATTAGAGATGGTCGAATGGAGAAATTTTATTGGGAACCAAATCGAGAAGATAGAATTGGTATAGTGGGTGGCATATTTAAAACTGATGAACTTTCTGCCAGAGATATTGAGAATTTAGTAGATGAATTTTCTGACCAAGCTATAGATTTTTTCAGTGCTTTACGCAGTCGAATATATGATGAACAGATTCGTGATTTTATTCATCAAGTAGGAATAGAAAATATTTCCAAACGGGTAGTGAATTCTGTAGAAAAAATTCCAGATTTTCCCCAACCTAATTTTAATCTATCTCATCTTCTAGAATATGGAAAAATTATGGTTGGAGAACAACAACGTATCCGAGAATTGCGATTAGTTGAAGAATATAATCAATCTCGATTATTCGGTGGTGCTCAGGTAGAGCGGTCGGAAAAAGTTGCGCCAAATTCTAACTATTTATCTCCAGAAGTAACTATATCTAATCAGTTAATAGAAAATAGGGTTAATCATAACGTTAAAAATAATAATCTCAGTTCAGAAGTTAGAGAAAAAGTGCAACAAATTCTCCAAGATGGTTTGAAAATAGGAATGGAATATGCAGATAAGCGTAGATATAAAACTGGTTCATGGAAAAGTTGTGGAACAATAGATAGTCAGGGAGAAAAAGAGGTGATTAATGCTGTAGAAAATTGTTTAGCTGAACATCAAAATGATTATGTGAGGTTGATTGGAATTGACTCTAATGTAAAGCGCAGATTAGTTGAGAAAATTATTCATAAACCAAATTAGATATTTGAAGGAAGAAGGAAGAAGGCAGAAGGAAGAAGGAAGAAGGAAGAGGGGGTAAATATTGAAAAAAGGGGAAAAGGATAGAAATAAATATCTAAAATCAAAAAGCAGCTATTTTTAAGCATATCCTACTGACTCCTGACCCCTCCTAAATTTTAAAGTAAGCATTTAGCTATTAGCTGTCAGCTATCAGCAACAAGACTCTCTATTTTAGGACAGTGTTTAAATTAAAATAGACTTTAAGGACAAGGGAGCCAACTTTTGTAGTAATACCAAATTGAAATGAAGCTGCGTAGAATAATATTTAAAGCATAATTGACCACAGGTAAGTGTAGATAAATATAGATTGATTTAATGAATTTCAAATTCTATGCAACCTCATATAAAAATAGTATAAGACAATTAAATATTGCTTTTATCCTAAATAAAAAGCAATAGCTGATAGA
>NZ_JAAHGK010000218.1:0-7512 GCF_010672505.1 Okeania sp. SIO2B9
TGGGGTAATACATGACGAACAATGATATAAAAAGAATTCGCCCCCATTGCCCTTACCGCTTGCACAAATTCTCGTTCTTTGATAGATAATACTTGTCCCCGAATGACCCTAGCTAACCCTGCCCAACTAATAAATGAAGTAATAACTACAATTAAGAGAAATCTTTGGGCACTGGTTAAACCAGGAGGTAATACAGCAGCAAGTGCCACTAATAAATAAATACCTGGAATTGTCATTAATACTTCAGCGAAACGCATCAAAATACTATCTATCCAACCACCAAAGTAACCAGAAATTCCACCAATAATCATTCCCAAGGGAAAATAGATTGTAATTCCCACTAAACCAATAAATAAACTAATCCTACCGCCAAAAAGTAAACGGCTAAATTGGTCTCGCGCTTGTTCGTCAGTACCTAATAAGTTAAATTTCCCTTCACCTGTGGTTCCGAATAAATGTCGATCCAAAGGCAAAATACCCAAGAGTTTATAGGGTGTTCCTTTGACAAATAAACTCAGAAGAGATGGTTTACTCAAGTCTACGTTTAACTCGCGGAGTCCAGTTTCTAAATCTACTGGTCCTTGAGTTGTGGGATAAACGTGGGGTCCAATAAACTCACCTGCTTGGTTTTGCCAGTAAATTTGAGTAGGTGGTAGTAGGGAACCATTGGGTTGAGATGTGTAGGGGTCGTATGGAGCAATAAAGTCAGCAGCAATTACTACCAGATAAAAAATTAATAGTAATAATGCACCAAATCTTGCTAAAGGATTTTTTTTAAGATTTTTCCACCATTTCATATTTAAGAAGTAAGAAGTAATAAGTAAGAAGGAATAAGTAAGAAGGAATAAGTAAGAAAATAATATCGCTTGTCCCCTCCAGGGGAGTTACCCTATCGGATAATTACTAATAATAAGGTTTTTGTTCTTAGTTGGGCTTTAGCCCTAATACTTATAGTAGTTTAAAATAAAAATGAGACGGATAAATCCCTGATTTTTAAGGATTATGTCAAGGTTAAGTGCCTCAATCTTAACTGGAATGATTATTGATTATAAGTATAATAAGGCTAAAGCCCTACTACGAGCCTAAAAAGTTAGAAAGAAGGAATAATTTAGGGATAAGGAAGGAGATAAAAAGGAAGAAATAAGGCGTAATAAGTTAGGGAGAAACTTGTTGATTTAATTGTTTTATTTCTATTTCTGATACTTCATTTTCTTCATCCATAGGATTATAAAAGAAAGAGCCTGTTTGGGGTGGTAATTTTGGATTTAGAACCACTTCCACAATACTTTTTAAAACTCCAGTGAGCGGAATTGCTAATATTACTCCCAAAAGCCCTCCTATTTTACCACCTAATAGTAACGCTGCAAAAATAATTACTGGGCTAAGTCCGGTTAAATTACCCATGACTCTAGGGGCAACTATATTATCTTTAATTTGTTGGAGAGCGATCGCCACGATTAAGACTTTTAAAGCTAACCACCAATTAATAAATGTTACTATACTGCCTACAGTGCCAATGCCCAAAGTTGCGCCAATAAATGGAATTAATTCCATTACCCCGATAAAGACTGCAAATAGTAGAAAATAGGGAACACCAAGAAACCAAAAAGCAAAAGATAAAGTAGTTGCCATAAATAACCCTAATAGCAACTGCCCAGAGATAAAACTTTGAAGATTAACTTCTAGGGATTTTGTAAATACATCTCGTACTTTTGGAGCAATAATACTTGTCAGATTATTCCAAACTCTTTCTCCATCTAAGAGCATATAAAAGGAGATTACTAAAATTAAAATTAAGTCGAAAAACCAGTTAACTGTGCCTAAGACTAAACCAAAACTGGTAGTAGCGATCGCCTGTATTTCTTCTTGAGCTTTTGCTGATAGTTGCTGTTGTAAAATCCCGAAATCAAAGGGTAAGTTATTATTTTCACTCCAGGTTTGAAATTCTGTTAATTGCCATCTGGCCGATTCTAATAAGTCTGGAAATTTCAACCACAATTGTCGAGCTTGGTTAAGAACTGGTGGAACAATAGTTAGGCCGATAACTAATATTATTAAAGCAGCCGTTAAATATACTAAACCTGCTGCCAAACTTCGGGGCAAAATTTTTTGTAGTTTAGATACTGGATAGTTTAACAAAAATGCCACTAATCCTGCTGTAATTAGAATACTAACTATTTCACCTACATAACTAATTGCCCCGATTGTCAACCATCCTGCTACTAATAATAATAACCATGTAATTAGAAATTGTTGAATAGGTGAAAATTTGACATTCATAAAGTTAGTAATTGGTAATTAGTAATTGGTAATAGCTTAGACAGCTTCAACATTTATCAAATCTCAGTTTTGTATATAATTTTAGCCTGTTACAAATTACTTCAAACTGATTATTGGAAATATTCACCTGAAATTTTTGTCTGTGAAAATTTGCAACATTATCTAAATCCATGATCTGGTATAAAATAATAATTAAAAAATTTAAACCTTTAGAGGTAAAGGTTTTTAGGATTTAAGTAATTAGCCAATAATAACTTAATTTGGCATTATACCAATTCCCAAAAGTAACGCTATACTTAGGTCAAACTTCAGTTCTTAAGTAATTAAAAATAGCCGAATCACTTTTTTGCTAATTTTAGCCAAGTTAATGTTAATTATTCTTGTGTTTACTTCTACCCCACTCACCCACTTCCCCTCCTGGGAGGGGGAGGGGCGAGGGGTGGGTCCCCTACTCATGAAAATGTAGAAAAGTTTTTGAGAAATGGTATTAGAGATATTTTCTGTTTCTTGTTGCCTATCTCAACAAAATTTTATAGCAGTTTAAGGAAAAGGCGCGGGCATATCAAAAGCTTAAAACTCAGACAATGCTAGATTTTTCGCTGCTTCTGTCCTTCCTTCTCTAGTAGATAACTAAACGCCTTCTTCCTCCTTCCTTCTTCCTTCTTCCTTCTTCTTTCTGCTCCCTAATTTCTAAACAGCAACCTTCATAGAAGAATCATGCTCTATTACAAATACATTGGAGTAAAGGTTAGCAATAATTTGCTTACCTTGCTGTGTTAGTGACAAATATTTCAGAGCATTTTTTATATAAGGAAGAACTCCTTGCCAAAAAAATTGCGGATAATTATCGCGCAGATCGCTAGGATTTTTATACCCTACTTTTTCATTGAAACCCATTTCCTCAAATTCATAATATAAAGAACAAATTTTATTGAGGTAGCGGGGGTCACTTAACTGGCCAATTAAATCTGCCGCTCGTACTAAACCAGGATGATTAACAGTATCTTGATGATCTGATTCTTTCGGAACAGGAAAGCGTGTTAACTCAATATTATGTTTAATTATTCCCACATCAATTAGTTTATGACCGCCAAATCGTTCATTAATAAATAATTTTGCCCGATCCACATGATAAGGAGTTAAACTAGCATCCGTACAACCTAATGGCAAATTAACCATTTCATCATCCCTACCCGTAGCGTACCATCCTTTTTTGTCTGCCCGACAAACTCCTTTTACATATCCGATGTCATGGCAAACTAAGGAAATAATATAATGTAACCAATCTTCGCAGGCAACTCCTCCTTCTCGAATATGTTTTCCCCGTAGAATTTCTTGGCCTACAAGAGTCACCAGAATTGTATGCTCTACATTATGGTAAAGGGCATCACTATTGGCAATATTTTCTAGTGCCATATTTCCTGCCCAACCAATAATTTCTTCGTAGTTAGATTTATGACCGCCGTAAGTACGACGGTAGCCATCTTTAATTTTTTCGACAAATGAATTAATTAATATTTCAGTGGCATTAAACATATTTTTTTCTTAATTTGTTTTGATTTTTTTAGGCTTTTCTAAAAATTGTAGTTGTCTGAGTTATTTTTTTGCTTTCTTACGTCATTTATTCTTACTTACTTAATATTATAAATAGTGCTGAAGGTAATGAGACACAGAGAGCAAAATCAGGGTCATTTTTATATTCGAGTTACTTCATGGTTTAAAGAAATCTAACAAAACGATAATTTTTCTTTACAACATAAGTGTTGAGTGGTTATAGAAATGGGTGAAAGTAAATTGAGAAGTAAAATTATACCAGAAAATAGGCTTTGTTGCATGAAGGTGGCGATCACAAAAATCACCCCTGTAGAGGAATGAACTAGAATTGTACTTTGTAACTTTCTGGCTTACAATCTTTAATTATACGGTAATTATACGGTTGAGGAGGGCACATTGTATCAATAACTCCACTGCTTGATTGTTAAATTTCCGTCGTCGTAATTTACCTGCGAACATCACTTTGAGCCGAAACATTGTGGTCTCGGATCAGGAGCGTCGGTGGTAACCACTTTCATGCTTCCATTTCTTTAGTCCTATTTGACGAATGCGTCTGAGGTTCTCATCTCTGGGATGGGGTGGAGCTTTACAGTTGCCATGTTGCCCAATCACGGCATTTTTTCGTGGAGGAATCGTGATTTTTGCTCCTCTTTGACTAGCCTTTTGATCAGACTTATACTTGTCGTATACCCCGTCTCCTGATACTTGAGCTATTTCTCCTTCTATACCATCTAGTAGCTCAGAAAAAGCTTCATCATCACGCTTCACGTTGGTACTTACCATAGCAGTAGCTATCTCCCCAGTTGCCTCCAAAACCCCCAAATAGAGCTTATATCATGTCCGGTTGAACAGTGATAAATAAATAACTACGGAGTCCTCAGGAGTCAGGAGTCAGGAGGGAAGAAAGAAGAAGGAAGAAGAAGAACAGGAGAAGAAGGAGAGAGTTTTCTTATCACTAATTATCCGGACATGATATTACGCCATGTCCGACGCCCACACCATGAATTCTTGTTTTCCATTCTCCCTCACCATACACTTTGACCCCCGTAGAGTCTAGTACCAAGTGCATGGTTTCTGTTGCTGGTAATATAGGTATATTGATGTTCAGTTTGCTCAAGCGACGACACAAGGTACTATGGTCTGGTACTGGCAAGTCTATTCCCATCAATTCAAATATAGATTCCAAGAAATCCTCAATTTGTCGTCCTGCCAAGCTAAACAAAGTAACAATGGTGGCCATTAGCTCCATGGCGACATTGCTATAGGTGTTGGATGCTCCCCTACGTCCAGTTTTGTTCTGATTGAGCCACTGTTCTATCACTCAACCACAACTTGCGAAAATTAATGAAACCGCAGTCTGTGCTCATCAACCTTGGTTGCTGGCAAAACCTGTGGGAGGGTTACTGTGGTTAGGTCCGATATTTGAACCAGAAGATACCGGATATTGGGATTAGACATCTGGTAAAAATCAAAAATCAAATCAATTCTTACACATAAATTATCAATTCTTTCCCCTCCACGGTCGGGGTTAGGGGTGGGATCCCTACTGCCTACAGCAAGTCTGCCTACTCCCTCTTTTCTGGAAGATGTGTAATGTTTAGCTCAACATTTGCGCGGTCATCGGGAAGTTGAAGTTGCAGTTTTGCGACAGAAACAAAAATCTCTTTCGACCAAAAAATCGGCGTTGCACAGTGACGAATGATTTGATATTTTTGAAGGAGACAGGAGACAGCTATACTGGAGACAGGAGGAAAATTACTTGGGGTGAGAATCCCCATGTAATGCGTGAACACCCCCGTTGACGGTGGGGTATTAAACTCACAAAGAAAATGATCAACTGTTTCTCCTGCCAGCGAACGGACAATTGGCAGTTGTGATGAAGGATACAATATATATAGGACTACCATATTATTTGGCGTTGCACAGTGACGAATGATTTGATATTTTTGATAGAATTGGATTGTGGATTAATCAATTGCTAGAATGATTAATTAATGGTTATTTTTAGTCAAAATCTAAACCAATTTTTGGCAATATCATTCCATAATGTGCAACCCCAAAAAATCTAGTGCGAGTAAAAGAGAAATTTCTGGATCTCTCCCTACTTCTTTTGGTTACCTACCTTCAACTATGGCAACTGCCATCAATCTAATAACCACTGAAGTTGCCAAATGGATAGTACAAAGATGTGGGGTGGAAATGCCTAACTTTACTACCCTCGCTGGAAAAGTGATTACCTTTAACTAGACAAACCTGACCACAGAAACTCATATTTTGAGTAAACGACCTCAATGTCAAGCTTGCGGCGATCCTAAATTACTCAAAGACATGGCATTTTATCCTCTGACTCTCACCAGTCGCAAAAAACATTTTACCTCTGATGGCGGTCATCGCGCATTCACTCCCGACCAAACAACAAAACGCTACGAACAACTAATAAGTCCCGTTACTGGAGTTGTCAGTGCTTTAGTACGAACCTCTGACCCAAATAATTCTCTAATCCATACCTACAATGCTACTCATAGTTTCGGTAGTGCCAAAACCCTCAGTGCTTTGCGTCGTTCTCTTGGTCATAAAAGTGGAGGAAAAGGTAAGAGCGGAAGTCGAGGATTTAAACCCAAGCTTTTAGCGCGCTGAAAGCTGAGTGCTGTTTGCAGAGCATTCCGGTACGGAAAATGCTGATAGCTACTTAAGTTAAGCTCATTAACTTGACAGTAGTGACTCATAAACCTAAAATGCAAGCAAATTAAGCTAAAAATACACAGAGGAATAATCCGATGGCCAAGAAAAATCTGATGCCACAACAACAAAAGCCTGTGATTCGCTTGAACATTGAAAAACCTATAGAGGGACTTGAAGAAGAAAACCTGACTACTGGTTTCGCCTCCAGGGAGGAATCAGCCTTACAGATGTTCCTATGATAGTGACGCAGAATAACCCTGCTCCATGGAATAATATAATTCAGTCGATCCTCATACAATGCGTAAGGGCGAATGGTTATTCGCCCCTACAATACAATTATAGACTCTTATCTTTAAATACTGATTTGAGGAACAGAGCGATCGCTGGAATAAATAACTATACTATGTGGTCGATTAAGGATTAACTTCACTCTCACCTAGGGTAGAAGCAGGAGTATCACCGACAGCATTCTGTGATGGTTCTATTAGCTGCTGCTGTTTATTGCGAAACTGCGTCGCTGCATCATTAATACTGTCACGTTGTTCGAGCATATACTCTTTCATATTCCGGTTATTTCCCAGTCTTGAGTTATGAATAATATCGAACATATTCAACCCACCGGAACCACTGAAAGGATCGGGGTTATCTACAGTTTGCAAATCCTTTAGAGGATTAACTGTATTAGTTTCATAAGATTCAGCAAAAGATGGCTGAGGTAGGAATATAGTTATTATTCCTGTAGTTAAGGTGCTAAAAATGATTTTTGTCAAAAGTTGAGTAGACATAGGTCGTATCGTCATTTTTTTAGGAAACTTTAGATATATAGCATACAACTTTTTTGGTCTGTTTGAAGAAGAGATATTATTTTACGGTAGCATTAGATTATTGGGGAGGGGGCGGGTTTATCCAAATTTAATGTTGAGCAATTAACTTAACGTGGAACCCACCCCTACCCGATGCAACATTTTAGGAGTCTAACGCTACTACATTTTTAGA
>NZ_JAAHGK010000219.1:0-7511 GCF_010672505.1 Okeania sp. SIO2B9
TTATTAATGCCATGGTCAGCGTCACCAATAATGGCATCTAATTCTGTGAGATAATTTTTATTTTCTTGTAATACTGTTGCTACTGCTTGTAGCCATTGGATAATTTGCTCTTTGCGTAAGTCCTGATCAACATATACTATATAACCGAATTCTATATCATTCCCCGTTTCTCCTGTCTCCAGTATAGCTGTCTCCTACCCCTACTAAAAGACTAGTGAAGCGCAAACCCTAATTATTAATTGTTGAGAGTTTTCTTGATATGTCTGGACTCATAGATTTAAGATAAACTTATACCTTGTCAAAACTTTTTCTTAACTATGGTAAACAAAGAGCAAATTATCCAATGGCTACAAGCAGTAGCAACAGTATTACAAGAAAATAAAAATTATCTCACAGAATTAGATGCCATTATTGGTGACGCTGACCATGGCATTAATATGAATCGTGGCTTTCAGAAAGTCGTAACTCAACTACCCACTGTTGCTAATAAAGATATCGGCAGTATTTTGAAAACTGTGAGTATGACTTTAATCTCTTCTATAGGTGGTGCTAGCGGACCTCTATATGGCACTTTATTTTTGCGAATAAGTGCTGTAGTAGCGGGGAAGTCGGAAATAACAACAGAAGATATGGCTAAAATATTGGTAGCAGCAGTTGAGGGAGTAGTGCAGCGAGGTAAAGCTAACTTGGGAGACAAAACCATGTTAGATGCTTTGTCACCTGCAGCAGATACTTTTACAGAAGCAGCGGAAAATGGTTGTAGTTTAGTGGAGAGCTTGAAACAAGCTGTAGATGCTGCTGAACAGGGAATGAAAAATACGATTCCGATGTTAGCCAAGAAAGGAAGAGCAAGTTATTTGGGCGATCGCAGCATCGGTCATCAAGACCCAGGAGCAACTTCAACTTATCTCATACTCAAGACCTTGTTAGATACTTTAGAAAGCGATCGCCAGATTAATTAGGGTTTGCGCTTCACTAGTCTTTGAGTAGGGGTAGGGGTAGGGGTAGGAGACAGGAGACAGGAGACAGGAGACAGGAGACAGGAAGAACGGGGAATGAGCGAGGAGGTAGGGGTTCAATAATTGATAATGGATAATGGATAATTGATAATTACCTCTCCCTAAAAGGAAGAGGATTGAATAAAAGGAAAAAATTGATTTTTTTCCCCTTGAAAGGGGAGGCTTTAAACCTGAATTATTTAATTATTTAATTATTAATTCTTCGGTAAGAATTGTCCCAAGATTGTTCTGCCATAATCGTCCAAAATACTAGCTTTTTGAGCGTTTTAGACTGAAACAGGGGCACTGCAATTCGACCCCAAAAAGGTACTTGTCTTTATATATCAATGCTTTTAGATTTAATCAGCAAGCCCTAATTAACAATTATGAACAAATTTTGGAGTATTATAGCTATTATTTTCAGCTCTATTAGTTGCCCAATTTTTATCCACCATTTAGTTATATCAAAACCTATTATTTTTTCGCAAAATTTAGCTATAGCCAATCAGAAATACAATAGGGTATATGGCAACATACCTAAACAAAATATAGGAGACAATAGAGAACTTTGTGTAAGTCCTGAAATTGTCGAAAATACTATTTATAAATACAGAAAAATTGGAGCTATTGTAGAATTAGAAGGTTTAAATTTACCCCGCCCAAAAGTCACAGGTAAAGCAACTATCCCTTTTCAATTTTTAACAGGAGGAAAAGCTTTTACTTTAACAGCAACTCTGGGAAAAAGATCGGGTAATTTCTTATTAGATACTGGTGCTTCTACTTCCATTATTGCCACAGAAACTGTAAAAGAATTAGGTTTAACGGGAAAACCAGTACCGCAAGAACTTTTAACCTATGCAGTAGCGGGAGATGAATGCCCAGAGATGAAAGCTAATTTGCATCGTTTACCCGTGTTAAAAATTGATAATGTCAAAGTAGAAGGGTTAACAGTTTTAGAATTTACTACTACTATCATGCCAGATGGATTATCAGGAGTTTTAGGAATGGATATTTTGAGTAATTTTGATGTAGAAATTCATCCTCAAACTCAAGAATTAAAATTATTGCCTCCTACTCCAATACCTACTACAAATATTGATGATGCTATTCCACTTAAAGCGAAGTTAGGTGTGGTGTTAGCTGAGGTAGAAATTAATGGCAAAGGTCCGTTTATTTTTATGTTAGATACGGGGGCAGAAAGTATTTTTATTTCTCAAAAATTAGCTAATCAGTTAAATATTTCTGCTGCTGAGAGACAGGAAATTCGAGTGCAAGGTTTTTGTGGAATAGAAATGGCAGAATATGCCTCTTTAGCTAAAGTGAAAATGGGAAATTATCAACTCACAAATTTAGAAACAGTGATTTTATCTTCCCCTGTATTGAAATTATTAGAAGTTGATGGAATTTTAGGGCAAAATTTTTTGAACAATTATCAGCAATATTGGCGCTTTAATCAAAAAAATCCAGAAAATTTTCCGGCGGATGGAAGTTTATTATTAACTCCTTAAAAAGCGTTTCGGTCCGGAATGCTCCGCAAACAGATACCATTAACAAATTTTAGGCTAATAGCTAATAGCTGATAGCTAGTTAACTAAATGCGGATAGTTTTTACCGAAAAATTGTGGTCTAAAGTCTCCCCTTTTAAGGGGATAAAAAAAAGAGAATATTCCATATTTCAAGCCTCCTTATTGCAGAGGTACTGTTAACTAAGTTTCGACCATAGGAGGCTAACTGATAACTGATAATACCAATTTCCATGCATTAATGCTATACTTCCGATGAACTTCAGTTATTAAGTAATAATAATCGTTTAGTAATGTTTATAAAGATTATCGGCATTAAACCAAGATATCTTATCTCTTTTAACCCTACTCCCTACTCCCTACTCTCAAGGATATGTAGCAATAATGCGTGAGATTTGGTATAACTGATAACTGATAACTGAAATGACACTCTTGAAATATCTATTTTTTTGAGTACATATTAGTTATCGTATAAGTCAGGAGTCATAAGAAAAGAGGAATAAATGAAAAAGGAAGGATTAGAGTGGGAATTATCTGGGGAAATTCCGGCATTTTATGTCTGCATTGAATGGAAGTAGAGAGTGCGATAACTATATAGATTTTACAGCAGATTCCAAGTATATGAAGTACAGAGATTAACAATTGAATGAATTCAAGTGCGGACATCTTGCCCGTGATAGGTGTACCTCACCAAAGTGGAATGTGCTGTATATAAAACTTTATTGTAGCAAGCATAAAAAAGAAAAAAAATCTTTTAGTTAATCCTATAGTTTTAAGAAGAGGTAATTGTTAATTATTGAACTATTTGAGGCTGTTCATACAACAAATTAATTTGAGAATACCTTTGTTGTATCCCCAGCAAGCAAGATTTAACTTCAGACCTAAAACCTAACACCTAAAACCTAACACCAATTCCCAAAAATAATGCTATACTCCCGATGGGACTTCAGTTATTAAGTAATAATAGTGGTTCAATAATTTTTGTAATGATTATTGGCATTAAGCCAAAATATCTTATGTTTTTGAACCCTACTCCCTACTCCCTAGTCTCAAGGATATGTAGCAATACTTTTGATATTTGGTATAACATCTACAACCTAAAACCTATAGTGTTAAGGACAAGTAATTGTTAGTTATTGAACTATGTTAGGTTGTTCATCCAACCAATTAATTTGAGAATACCTTTGTTAAATCACCAGCAAGCAATATTTAACTTCAGACCTAAGATTTAACACCTACCACCTTCTTCAATCTTTTAGCAATTCTCAAACATTTATAAAAAGTAGCAATCAAAAATACTTCAGCAAAAACTTTAAATATTTCCTCTATACTCCTGAGCCATTCCCTTTGCATTTCTTGAGTTTCATTCAACAAATTTGATGTTTCTTGACCTTGAGTCAAAAAATCAAGTGCAATGGAACAACAAGCTAAAATCAAAGCAATCTTAAAATAACTAAAAGCCTCTCGATATTGATAAAACTCCTGACGAAAATAGTAAATTACCAACAACCCAATAATCCCGTAAATCACAATAATTAAATCGTCAATACTATCAGTCAAAGCAGTTTCCTGAATTTGAAAGATCCAATGAATAAATTTATCTAACCTTTCATGGATTTGAATTAGTTCATCCACAGCGCAAAACACAAAACCAAAAGTCAAAAACTGCCAAAGTATTTGATAATTCTTTCCAGACTGAGATACCTCTTTTCTGCCAATTCTTAAACGATAAATTTTCCAGTTAATTCCAGCAATAATTAATAACTGAATACCCGATAACCAATTAATCAAAGACCCCTCATCAAAATATCGATATGGTCCTTTATCCAGTAGTATTGCCCGGAAGATAACAGCAGCGATCGCCACAAAATCCACAAGTAATGCGGTTGATAGTAGTTTTTTAGTAGAAAATCCTGACATCAAAATTATTAATAGGAGGGAACAGGGAACAGGGAACAGGGAACAGGGAACAGGGGATAGGGGGAAAGAACTGATAATTTATGTACGGTAATTGATTTTATTTTGTATTTTTGGAGATGTCTATTATTCAGATTGTATTACCTGAATAAGTGTTCTATATCACTATCAAAACTTTATATTATATCCGCTCAATAACACGAGCAAACTCCGCGCGTGCTGACGCAAACAAAAAACTTTCTTTTTTTTCCCTTCTTATACCTTAATTTATTTCTGCTCCTAACTACTCCTAAAATCCTGACTCCTAACTACTCCTAAAATCCTGACTCCTGACTCCTGACTCCTGACTCCTGCTTCAATCATAAGTTAAACTTATGTTGTGATTAGATATAAATATTAATATTTTTTTCAATATTTATTTACAAAGGTTTACAAAGTTTAGTAATATAGAATTGACCAAAGGTAAGTATTTGTTCTCACTGTTATGGCAACTCAATTTCCCTGGCTGACCACAATCGTCCTACTGCCACTTCTGGCCGCCCTACTCATTCCCGTCATCCCCGATAAAAACGGAAAAACCATGAGATGGTACGCCCTTGGTGTAGGAATTATAGATTTTGCACTGATGTGCTACGCCTTCTGGAATAGCTACAATGCCAGCGACTCAGCTTTTCAACTCGTAGAAAAATATGCCTGGCTCCCTCAGATAGGTCTAAGTTGGGCAGTATCAGTAGACGGTTTATCTATGCCACTGGTACTTTTAGCTGGCCTGGTAACAACACTCTCAATATTCTCGGCGTGGCAAGTAGACTACAAACCACGTCTTTTTTACTTTCTAATGCTGCTGCTATACTCCGCCCAGATAGGAGTATTCGTAGCCCAAGACATGATGTTACTGTTTATTATGTGGGAACTAGAGCTAGTTCCTGTCTACCTGCTCATTTCCATCTGGGGTGGCCAAAAGCGTCGCTACGCTGCAACAAAATTCTTGCTCTACACAGCAGCAGCTTCCATATTTATTCTAGTGGCAGCCTTAGGAATGGCCCTATACGGTGGCGGCAATATTACCTTCGACATGGTGGAACTAGGTCTGAAAGATTATCCACTGACCTTAGAGCTTCTACTTTACGCAGGATTATTAATCGCTTTTGGAGTCAAATTGGCCATTTTCCCTCTACATACATGGCTACCTGATGCTCACGGCGAAGCTTCTTCACCTGTATCAATGGTTCTGGCAGGTGTATTGCTCAAAATGGGTGGATATGGATTAATTCGCCTCAACTTAGAAATGCTCTCTGATGCTCATGTTTACTTTGCTCCTATTCTGGCAATTTTGGGTGTTGTTAATATTGTTTACGGCGGGTTGAATTCTTTCGGACAGTCTAATATGAAGCGCCGTTTGGCTTATTCATCTGTAGCTCACATGGGGTTTGTTTTGTTAGGTATTGCTTCCTTCACTGACTTGGGTGTGAGTGGTGCTTTACTACAGATGATTTCCCACGGTTTAATTGCTGCGGTGTTATTCTTCCTCGCGGGTATAACTTACGATCGCCTCCACACTCTGAAGTTGGAAGAAATGGGTGGTCTAGGTCAAGTGATGCCAAAAGTATTTGCTCTATTTACAGTTAGTGCCATGGCATCCTTAGCACTTCCTGGAATGAGTGGGTTTGCTAGCGAACTGATGGTATTTGTCGGAGTAACTAGCAGCGACGTTTATAGTTCGACTTTCCGCACTGTAACAGTTTTTCTCGCAGCAGTTGGTTTGATTTTGACACCCATTTATCTGCTTTCCATGTTGCGTCAAATGTTCTACAGCACTGGTCAAGCACCTGCTTGTATCCTCAAAGATACTCCTTATGAAAATGAAGTTTTAGATGAAGCAGTTTGTTACGGTACTAATTGTGTCTTACCTGCCAATGCCATCTATACTGACGCCAGACCACGAGAAGTAGCGATCGCTGCTTGTTTCTTGGTTTTGATTATTGGTATTGGTTTATATCCTAAAATGGCAACTCGGATGTACGATGCGAAGACAGTGGCAGTAAATAGTCAGGTTCGTCAATCATACACTTTTGCTAAAGCTAATCCTCAACTCTTTGCAAAAGGACCATTATTCCCCAAGATGCCTGAGTCTGAAGTATTATCAGTTTCCGGTATCTTCAAATAATATAGCTATCAGCAATTAGCTTTTAGCTTTTAGCTTGGTTTCAAACTATTACTTTTAGTTAGTTTACAGTAGGGATGTTGCATACAATATCCCTACTATTTTTTGTCAAAATTTTCTGCAACATAGCAGAAGGAAGAAGGAAGAAGGAAGAAAGAAAAATCTTACCGAAAAATTGTGGTCTAAAGCCTCCCCTTTTAAGGTGATAAAAAAAAAGATAATTCTGTATTTCAAGCCTCTTGCTTTCCTAGGTCATGCTGCGCAAACAGCGAGAGGTACTGATAACTGATAACTGATAACTGAAATGACGTTGTCTAAGTTTTAAGTTGTCGATCTGTCCGCTTCCTTTCCTTCGACTGCTATAAGATCAAATCTGGTAGCATTGGTATAATTAGATAGTTAATTAGGAGTCAGGTAGGAAAGCTGTCGGTAGGACAACGTATAGAATTAATAGCTTAGATTGAACTACTCAAACAAAATTTTCTAAGTATTCAAGCCAAATTAATTATATATTTGATTGTCAGCTTAAATAGGCAGAAAAAATTATTTTTAGATTAACTACTCAAACACAAAAGTCTATTTTATTTCCTATTCCTTGTTCCCTCACTAAAAAAAAATAAAATGGCGACAAAAAAATAAAAATACTGCTAGAAAACGCCCAAACTGCAAGAAGAAATTTAAACTGCCATCCCTATCTTTTTCTTTTATACTTCCACCCACTGATAATGATTATGAGTGGGTAGAAAGTAGTCAAACACTAAATTGTCCTCATTGTAAAGCTAATTTAACAGTATCAGTACGCCAATCTCTTTCTGGAGAAGTGCAAGAAATAGGTAAATTAGAACTGTATTAAAATTATCCTCACTCAAAAGTTTCTAGCAAGGGTTGAAATTTTATTTACTTACAGCA
>NZ_JAAHGK010000022.1:0-18738 GCF_010672505.1 Okeania sp. SIO2B9
TTTCAGCTTCAACCTTAGCTGAACCTAACTTTAAACAGAATCAGGATTTGCCTCTTAACCAAGCTACTAACCAATTATCGACAAGTACGGTTCAAACAAAAGCAGATACTTCTGTTAATCCCAATAGTTTAGTAACTGCAACCCAGCCAAAAACTAATCTACCTCTGGTTAAAGGGATTATTCAAACTAAAGCAGAAGATTTTAACCTAACTTCAATCGTACCAAAGACTGATTCTGGAAAACGGCAAGTAGATACTCATTCAAATTCTCATCCTACAGTAACTGAAACTCAACTTCAAACCAGTAGAGCTTCCCTACCTGCTTCCCCTGAGACATCTGGTAATTTTCGGATTAGTCGCAAAGCAACTGTTTCAGAAGTTAATGCCAGTAATCTAGGAGCGAGGGTTGAAGCTGAACCTAACTTTAAACAGGAGCTGGATTTGCCTCTTCCCAAAGCTACTAACCAATTATCGGCAAGTACGGTTCAAAGGAAAGCAGATACTTCTGTTAATCCCAACAGTTTAGTAACTGCAACCCAGCCAAAAACTAATCTACCTCTGGTTAAAGGGATTATTCAAACTAAAGCAAATGAGGAGCTATCCACTGATAATTTTCGGATTAGTCGCAAAGCAACTGTTTCAGAAGTTAATGCCAGCAATCTAGGAGCTAGGGTTGAAGTTGAACCTAACTTTAAACAGAATCAGGATTTGCCTCTTACCCGAGCTACTAAATTATCGACAAGTACGGTTCAAAGGAAAGCGGATACTTCTGTTAATCCCAATAGTTTAGTAACTGGGACCCAGCCAAAAACTAATCTACCTCTAGTTAAAGGGATTATTCAAACTAAACCAGAAGATTTTAACCTAACTTCAATCGTACCAAAGACTGACCTTTCTCAATCTCGGCCTTTATCCTTACAGGGACAAAAATCAAACTTACCTTTACAACGATCGCCAGAACCATCGATCGCCAGTAACCCTAGTTCTGAGTTAAACATGGTTTGGCTCAAAAGCACCGATGCTTTACAAGCTAATGAGGGATTATCCACCAAAAATCCTTATAGTGAGAAAATTGCTCTACCTCTAGCAATAACTCCCATAAATACTCATGGTGTCCTCGCTCGTCAAACAACTAATACAGTAGATAATTCTACAGTTCAGTTGGCAATGGACGGAAATTCTACAACGCCAATGTCTGCTCCAGAAACAGCATCAGGGGCATCGGTAGATGTCGCCAAAGTTGCTGAACAAGTAAGTAGGATTCTGGGTCGTCAACTTGCAGTAGAAAGGGAACGTCGGGGGATTGGGAAATGGTAATAGGACAACAAAAATTAGCAAAATTGACAATTACTCCTTTAGAAAAGCAGGGGGAACAGTACAACAGGTTGCTGAAAAAGGCAATTTCAGTGCAATTTAATCCAGAAGCTTATTCTATCACTAAATCCGTCAACTGGGGACCACCGGAAAATTCCAGTGGACAAGGAACAAACACTCAAAGACAAGTTAATGCGCCCACTGTGGAATTTAAAGGCGGTGGCAGTCGTCAGCTCACTTTGGAATTATTTTTCGACGTGACTGAAGCAGTTAATGGGGAGGATGTGCGACAAGAAACTAATAAAATTGTAGCTCTAACTCGGATTGAGCGAGACGAAGCTCATCCGCGAGTTTGCGAAGTGGCCTGGGGTGAGGCTCCTGTAGGTTCTGATTTCCCCTTTATTGGCGTAATTACCAGTTTGACGCAAAATTTTACGCTTTTTAAAGGCAATGGAAAACCCCTGAGAGCAAATTTGAGCGTTAGTTTCTTAGAATTTCTAGCTCCGTTAGTAGACAAACGGCACACCGATCCTGAACTGACCACCCGTATTATCAAGCGTGGTGATACTTTAAGTAGTATAGCAGCCCAAGTTTACAGAAATCCTAAACTATGGCGGATTATTGCTGAAGCCAATCAGCTTGACGACCCACGCAACTTAGAAATGCAGATTGGTCGCACCTTAACTATTCCAAAACTGGGTTGATATCAAATCCGGTTGAATACTTGTTATATAGTTGGGATGGGGGGATAGGAAGATAGGGAGATAGGGAGATGGAAATATCTTTTATTTATCAATCTCCGGACTTCCCCTCCCAGGAGGGGTTAGCGGTGGGTTGATTCCTAACCAAGAAATAAGGTCTCAAGCCTCCCCTTGGCTGCGCCACGAGCTGTCGCTCTACAAGGGGATGAAAAAAAGTTGATTCAGTATTTCAAGCCTCGTACTTTAGTAGGAGGTACTGATAACTGATAACTGAAATGACTCCTTTGCGAAAAAAAACCGTACCGCATGCAAAGATATCAAATGGCTTCTATATAACCGGATTCTATATGAAGGAAATAATCTATGCCAGTTGCTAATCGCGAAAGCCCTCTTGTTCCTAATTTTGAGATTATTATCAACAGCTCACCTTTGCCTGTTGAAGCAAAATTGCACGTCCAACGCCTTACCGTTGACCATGATGTTAACTTACCTGGAATGTTTACACTGGAACTTACAGGTTCAGATAGCCAGGAAGAAGAAACTATCTGGATTGATGACGAAGAACTTTTTGCCATTGGCAATGTCGTTGAAGTTAAACTTGGCTATGGTAATGATTTAGAAACCCTAATTATTGGTGAAATTACAGGTATAGAACCAGAATTTGCCATCGATCGCCTACCTAGTTTAACTGTGCGGGGGTATAGCCGTCGTCATCGTCTCCAGCGAGGTCGCAAGACCAAAACCTTTGTCCAGCAAAAAGATAGTGAGATTGCTACCCAGATTGCTCAGGATGCCGGACTCACGGCTCAAGTTGAAGATAGCCAAGTGGTGCATGATTATATTTTACAAGGGTCGCAAACAGACATTGAGTTTTTGCAAGAGAGAGCAAAGCGGATTAACTATGAGGTAGTTGTTGAAGATAAAACTCTATTTTTCCGACCTGTAGGCAATGCTGAGAGCGAAATTTTAACTCTTAGCTTTGAGGATGATTTGATGGAATTTTATCCCCATCTGTCTTCTATGGGTCAAGTTAGTGAGTTAACAGTGCGAGGTTGGAATCCTAAAGAAAAGCAAGAAATTGTCGGAGAGGCAAGAGTAGGGGATGAGGTTTCAACTATGGGGGGACAAAATAGCGGTGCTGCTCTTGTTGAAGATGCTTTCGGTACAGCAGTTGCTACAGTCAGCGATCGCCCAGTGTTAACTCAAGCAGAAGCAGATCAATTTGCCAAAGCTCGCTTTAATAATCTCGCACTAGGATTAATTACTGGTGAAGGAGTTTGTTGGGGACGTACAGATTTACGCCCAGGCAAAGTAATCAAAATTGACGGGGTAGGGAAACGCTTTAGCGGTCAGTATTATGTTACTGCTACTGTGAATCGTTATCAAGCTCAATCTGGATATCGTACCCATTTTACAGTTCGGAGGAACGGAACATGAGGTTATTTGACCTATTGATGGATAATGAAGAAAGAGAAGCGATCGCCTCTCGTATTTATGGTGTTGTGGTTGGTGTAGTTACCAATAATGAAGACCCAGAAGGACTAGGGAGAGTCAAAGTAAAATTTCCCTGGTTGAGTGATGAAGATGAAAGCGACTGGGCGCGAATAGCTGCACCAATGGCAGGAAATGAAAGAGGGATTTATTTTTTGCCAGAAGTAGATGACGAAGTTTTAGTAGTTTTTGAACATGGGGATGTGCGTTTTCCTTATATTATCGGGTTTTTATGGAATGGTCAAGAACCTCCACCGACAACTAATGAAGATGGCCAAAATAACATCCGGCTCATCAAATCTCGTAGCGGTCATGTAATCCGTCTCAATGATGAGGAGGGTAAAGAAACTATTGAAATTGTTGATAAAACTGAAAAAAATAGCATTGTTTTTGATACTGCTAGCAATACGATTGCTATTAGCTCCGATGGAGACATAACTTTATCAGCAACACAAGGCAATATTAAGCTAGAAGCACAGAATATTGAAATTAAATCTACAGCAGACACCAAAATTGAATCTGACGCCGGAATGAATCTTGAAGCCAGCAGCACCATGAATCTTAAAGGTCAAACTATTAATCTCAATTAGTTATCTCTAGAAAATATGGAGTAGGGAGTAGGGAGTAGGGAACCCACCCCTAACCCCTCCCAGGAGGGGAATAATTGAGAATTTATGTAGGATAATTGATTTTAATTTTTATTTTTGGAGATGTCTATGGGACAACCAGCAGCAAAACAAGGCGACCAAATTATTGCAGTTGATACTCACATTGTCATGGTACCGTCGGCAGGACCACCAGTACCGACACCCTTACCTCATCCTTTTTCTGGTATGATCAACGACAACCTCAGCAGTGATGTCAATATTATGGGAATGCCAGCAGCAACTGTAGATAGCACTGCTGACAATACTCCATCTCATATTCCGACACCTCCGGGCACTAGCTTTCAAAATCCCCCGGCGAATAAAGGCACGGTCAAAATTGGTAGCCAAACTGTAAAGATCAACGGTAAATCAGCAGCCAGGAATGGAGATATTGCTGAAACTTGTAACGATCCGGTAGATGCACCAGTGGGTCAAGTGGTAGCAGTCAGTACAGTTTTTATTGGATGAAAGGAAGGGAATAATGTCTAAACCATTTTTAGGTGTAGGTGTAGGATTTCCAGTCAGTTTAGATACTGAGGGAGATTTCCAACTTGCTAAATATGAGGAGAGTGTACGCCAGTCAATCTTAATTATCCTTGGTACTGCCAAAGGTGAGCGAGTTATGCGCCCTGACTTTGGTTGTAGCATTTACGACTTAGTTTTTGAGCCTAACTCACCGTCCACTGCTGGCAAAGTATCCCAAGCTGTTCAGGAAGCGTTGCTGTTATTTGAACCTCGTATTGATGTCTTAGATGTGCGAGTCCAATCTCCATCAAATCAAGAGAGGGAGAAGATGCTGGTTACTATAGATTATCAAGTACGGGCAACTAATAACGTTTTTAACTTAGTTTATCCGTTTTATCTAGAAGGAGGTGGAAGTTAATGGGGAAACTAGCGCCCAAAATAGATGGACGCACCGCAGAGGATATTGCTGCTCAGGTGCAGGAACTTCTGGAACAATATACAGGAGAAAATAAACCAATTCAAGGAACTAGGGCAGCATTAGTTAATATATTTGCTCGTTTTTCCGAGATTATTATTGAAAGGCTAAATCAAGTTCCAGATAAAAATTTCTTAGCATTTTTGGATTTATTAGGAGCTTCTCGCTTACCACCCCAACCAGCACGAGTACCTCTGACATTTTTATTAGCTGCTGGAACGACGGTTGATGCAGTAGTACCAAAAAGGACGCAAGTTGCTGCACCCCCAGCAGAAGGCGAAAAAGACCCCGTAATTTTTGAAACGGAACGGGAATTAGTGGTAAGTGCAGCAAAATTAGAGTCTATTTTTGTGCGCGATCCACAACAAGACCTGTATACTGAGTCCAGTTCAATTCTTACTACTCCTGAATTACTGGGCGTTCCTATTTTTCGGGGAAATCAAGCTATTGAACACATTTTATATATTGGACATAGCAAACTTTTGGGATTTCCTAAAATTGAAAGTCTCAAGTTCAAGATTAATTTATCAAAAGCTCTTGGTGAAGGAGGGGAGATAAAATGGCAAATTTTGCAGGAAACTGAAGATGAAGCTAATTGGGAGGAAATTACACCGAGGAATGATGGGACTCAAGGTTTCACTCAAAGTGGAGAAAATCGCGAAATTGAATTTACCAATATTAATGCTGTTCCCTTAACTACAGTTAATTCAGTTACTAATCGTTGGCTACGTTGCCGTTTATTAACTCCTATTAGTCTTGCCGATGAATCTGCAACTGATATGGTATCTGCTAGTGAACTGCCAGAAATTGAGGATATTAAACTTGAGGCCAGAATTAGTTCTATTGACTTATTAATTGAAACTGCATTTACCAATCAATTACCAGTAGATGTAACTAAAGATTTCTTTCCTTTTGGTGAAAAACCAAAGTTTGGAGATACCTTTTATTTAGCAAATAATCAAGCTTTTTCTCAACAAAATGCTGACATTACTATTCAGATAAATTTAACTAATCCAGCATCAGAAGATAATGAAGAAGAATTTGTTAAACCCACAAAAGCCTCTAAAAATCTCAAACTAAAATGGGAATTTTGGAATGGTAAACAGTGGAAAGAATTAACAACTGCTGAAGAAGAAGCTGGATTTGAAGATACCACCCGGGCTTTTACTCAAAAAGGTCATGTAAAGTTTAACTTATTTGAAAAACCTTATCCAACAACTGTTAACGGAATCAAAGATTTTTGGATTCGTGTGAGAATTATTTCTGGTAACTATGGTAGAGAAGTTCGCTACCAGAACATTGCCACATCTGCGACAGAGCCATCACTAGCACGAGAATCTATTCGAGAGTCATCACTAGCACGAGAATCACAAGGATATCGATTTATTGAGGCAACTTTTGCTCCACCTTTGATTGACTCAATTACGGTTAACTATACATTAACAAAACAAGAAAAACCAGAAATTATTTTGACCTATAATGACACAGTTTATTCAGATAACCTAATTCAACGTATTGATAACCAGAATCAAGTTTTTCCCAAACCTTTAATTCCTTTTCAGAAAACAGAAACTGATAAACCAGCTTGCTATTTTGGCTTTACTTTACCCCCTGGCCGAACAGATTTTCCCAATCGTACTATTAGCTTATTTAACAGTATGGCTGATGTGAAATATGGAGAAAAATTAGTGCCACTTTCCCCTACTAAAAGTCGAATAATTGGAGCAGCTAATTCAACAGTTACTCATAAGTTTTGGCTAACTAATAATACCTCTGAATCAGTGCAATTTGAATTGACTATTTTGGGAATGAATTGGGATACTAATGTGGAGGATTCATTAGAAGTAGAAGCTGATTCGGTACAGGAGGTAGAAGTAAGCGTAGAAATTCCAGATGAAGCTGAATTAGATAGTAGCGATCGCGGTTTTTTAGAAGTTAGGCAAGTTAATAATTCATCAATTATTTATAATGCAAGATTTGAGACTTTTGTAGGTCAAGAATTGCCGAAAAATGAGCAACTAAAACTATCTTGGCAATACTGGAATGGCAAAAAATGGGGAAACCTGATAGTAAGAGATGAAACAGAAAATTTTACCCGTCCGGGTTTAATTGAATTTCTCCCACCATCAGATTTTGCATTAAGAAAAGACTTTAATTTATCTCCCCGTTATTGGCTGAGAGTTCAATGGTTAAGTGGTGAATACGAAGTTGAACCTAGACTAAAACGAGTCTTACTTAACACCACAATGGCAGTCCAAACATTGACTATTCAAAAAGAAATTCTTGGCTCTAGTGATGGGAATGAAAATCAAAAGTTTCAAACAACTAAGCAACCAATTTTAGCAGGTCAACAACTCGAAGTTCGGGAACGAGAAATACCTTCTATTCAAGAACAGCAAAAAATTGTTTTTGAAGAAGGAGAAGATGCTATTACTTCTATCACTGACGCAACCGGAAGACCTAAAGAAATCTGGGTACGTTGGCATCAAGTCAAAGATTTTTATCAGTCAGAAGCACGCGATCGCCATTATGTACTTGACAACCTTACCGGAAAAATTACTTTCGGCGATGGGCGTAATGGATTAATTCCTCCCCCTGGTAGAGGCAATATCCGTATGAATCGCTATCAAACAGGCGGTGGAAAAGCCGGAAACAAAGCCGTTGGGTCGATTGTCCAACTCAAAACCACAGTCCCCTATGTGGACAAAGTAATTAACCATCAAGCAGCAGCAGGAGGTGCAGAGGCAGAAACCCTCAACTCCCTCATCGAACGCGCACCGAGGGAAATTCGTCATCGTCAGCGTGCTGTCACCCTAGAAGATTACGAAGACTTGGCCAAACTGGCTTCACCAGAAGTTATTAGAGCCAAGTGCATACCACTTACAAATTTAAAAGTCAACCCCCTAGATACCAGAGAATTATTGGGAGCAGTCAGCGTTATTATTGTACCCCGCTCAACTGAAGCTAAACCCTTGCCCAGTTTAGAGTTAATTAACCGTGTCCAAGACTACCTGGAAACTCATGCTTCACCAACAGTTAATATCTCGGTGGTAGGTCCTCTCTATGTCCGTGTCAGTATTACTGTAGAAATTGCTTTAATTTCTTTAGAAGGAGGCGGCCAGGTAGCACAAGCAGTGGAACAAAAATTAGCTAGTTTTCTGCATCCTCTAACTGGTGGTTTTGAGGGGATGGGTTGGGATTTTGGTCGCGAACCCTACAAATCTGATTTTTACCGACTTCTGGAGGGGATAGCTGGAGTCGATCATATTCGTAATTTGGAGGTGGATGAAATGGAAGAACTAACAGGTGCTAAACAGACAGGTCGCTTTTTAGTTTATTCCGGCAACCATGAGATTAGTTTAACATTTGTTGAATCTTGAGGAGGAATTAATTGTTATGCCAATAGAATTATCTAATCTTGATGACCGGACTTATGATGATTTAGTGCAAGAAGCGCTGAGTATGATTCCCACCTATGCACCAGAATGGACTAATCATAATCCTTCCGATCCAGGGATTACTCTAATTGAGCTGTTTGCCTATTTAACAGAAATGCTGCTTTATCGGCAAAATCGAGTTACAGATGATAATATGCGGATGTTTTTGAAATTGCTCAACGGACCTAGTTGGGAGCAGACTAGAGATTTACAAGAAGAAGTAGGATTGGCAGTTTTAGGAGTACGCCAGCGGTATCGTGCCGTCACCTGCCAGGATTTTGAAGAATTAGCAAAAGAAGCAGATTCTAGAATAGCTCGAACTCATTGCGTACCAAAGCGCAATTTGGAATTAGACCCCCTGAATCAGTATGGAGAAAGTCCCGGACATATTAGCATGATTATTGTTCCTGGTATAGCGATCGCTCCTCAGATTTTCTTCTTTGATGGAACTTATACAGACTACATCCTAACAACACAAGTCAATAATGAAACACCCTTAGAACTCAATAGCGCTCCCGAGCATTTTCTCTATTTGGGATTAACAACAACATTTCGCTCTGTTGAGTTCCGGTTTGGAACACCAGGCACAAATTACCAACTCAAAATTGAGTATTTTAATGGCTCGGAATGGGTAGAGATGACCTTTGAACTTCACTCTCTAACAGACCAAACATCCAATTGGAATGAAAATGGTTTAATTCAGTTTAATGTTCCTGATAACTGGGAACAAATTGATATAAATGGTACAACACGATATTGGTTAAGAGTTTCAACTGAGACCAACCCTAGTCAAGTTGCACAAGTATTACGAATTCAGATTCAACATAACTTGAAACAGGTTGTCAAAGACTATCTTGAACCCAGGCGTTTATTGACTACTGCTGTTCATGTTGTTGAAGCACGCTATGTCAAAATTCGCGTTCAGTTAACTGTGTTTCTGAACCAGGATGTAGCAGAAGCAGAGGTTCAATCAAAAGCCTTCAAAACTCTAGAAGATTTTTTCGATCCGTTAAGAGGAGGAACCGAAGGAAAAGGATGGCCTTTTGGTCGTAATGTTTATATCTCAGAAATTTATGAACTACTTGATGGCGTATCTGGAGTCGATTATGTCAAAAAAACTCAGGAGGTAGAAACACAACAGGAACTTGATGAAGTTCAGTTAATTGATGAATTGGTAAGTGGTGAACCTGAACGTCTCATCCGCAATGTTAACGAAGAACTCATTGGGATACAAATTAAGTCCCATGAACTGGTTGAAGCAGAGATTGATTTAATCACAGAATCACCGATAAAATCAGAGTAATACCAATTTCATAAAATATTGCTACAGTCATGGCACAGGGAATAGGGAATAGGGAATAGGGAATAGGGAAAGAAAAACAGAATAAAAAAAGAGAAAAAAAGGTTAAATTGTTAGAATTTATGGAATTTATATTTTTTTCTTGTAGGAAGAAATCATCAACTAAGATGTAACTACCTTTTTTGAATTTGGTATAAAATTCATTCCCATCTTGAAAAATAAGGAGACAGCTAATGTCATCTAAAGCCAGGCGATCGCCAAGTAAACTTCTAGATTATCTGCCCCTCATCCATCACACCGAGCCTTTTCTCGGTCAATTCTTGCTAGCATTTGAAAAGGTATTATTGGGTATTAAGGATGATATTAAATTTCCGCCTCTGAGCCAAGATATCAAGTTTCAACCTCAAGGTTTAGAAACAACTATTGCGGATATTGCCACACTTTTCGATCCCCAAGAGACACCCAAAGAGTTTTTGTCGTGGCTAGCTAGTTGGACAGCTTTAAGCCTACGGGCAGATCTAGCACCAGGGGTACAGCGTGACTTTGTAGCCAGCATCGTGCAACGCTATCGCTTTCGAGGAACTAAAGAAAACCTGATACAACTGCTGAAAATTTTTACTAAAGGCGAACCCATTATTAAAGAACCTGTTGTTTCAGCATTTCAGGTAGGCGTATCTTCAACTGTTGGTCAAAATACCTACGTTGGTGGTGGCCCAGCTCACTTCTTCGAGATTACCATAGCTCTACCACGAGCTTCTCCCAAAGAACAAGCAAGACAAGAGGCAATAGCTCGTGCCATTATTGAATTAGAAAAGCCTGCTCATACCTATTACAAACTTAATATTGAGTTTCCCAGTATGCGAATTGGTAAATATTCAACCGTAGGGATTAATACACTACTGGGAATTGTTTCTGAGACCTAGTGCAAAAAGGCAGAAGGCAGGATAGCTTTAGTTATCTAGGATAGCTTTAGTTATCTAGGATAGCAGAAGGCAGAAGGGAAGAAAGGTTATTGTACAAGCTTTTGAACCTTTTTTAACTGGTTAGTTATTTCCGCCATCCTGCACTAGCAACTGATTTTTTATTGGAGATAAAAATTATGACTGAAATTAAACGTTTGAACTATTTTACATCCCAATTTTTAGTAGAAAACGATTTTCGGGACGAACAAGCTTACCATCGCCGAATGCGCCATCTGCATAATCGCTCCCTGCATACTTGGGGTGTGGTAACAGGACTAGAAATTAATAAATCTGGAGATAAACAAGTCTCAGTTAATAATGGGATGGCTATTGATAGCGAAGGTAAGGAAATTGTTGTTCTAGAAGAGCAACCTGCTGATATAAAAACGGTAAGCTTATCTGAATTTGCAGCAGGAAGTACAGTTTATATTACACTTGCTGTTCAAGACTTCGAGGATGAGGCAGACAGCTACACATTGGGGAGTGAAATCAAATATACTCGTACTACTGAGCGTCCTCAACTTGAAACAAGCAGTACACAGCCTGCTGATGATGGTGCAGTGGTTCTCCTAGCTGAGGTTCAATTGGATGATAGTGGTAATGTTGATGTTGATACTATTGATAATTCCGTCCGCAGGTTAGCTAGTGTTCATATTCCACCGGGAGCAGAATTCTCAGGACCTTTGAATATTCAAGATGCTTTGAGTGTTGGTGGTAATGTTGACATTGGTGGCAACCTGACAGTTTCTGGAGATTTTGCAGTAACTGGAAATGTGAATACTCCCCTGAATGTTACTAACAATGTTAGCATTGGTGGAAACTTAACTGTTTCGGGCAATCTTGAAATAACTGGAGATGTGATTGCTCGTGATACAGAACATATTGAAGGTAATGTTTCCTTGGGTAATGATGATAACGATGAAGTTAGCATTAATGGGGTGTTGCGTTCCACCCACTCCTCTGGAATATTACAAATAGATGATGCTTTAAACGTTACAGGTCCGCTGACTGTAAGTGGAGGAAATTGGAATTTAACAACTACAGAAGGCGACTTGAAAATTGGCAACAATACCCATCGCTTAAAGATTGGAGTTGCTACAAGTGGAAATGGTGCTGGCGATGTTCGTATTTGTGCTCAAGGCGGAACCCACCGACTAATGCTTGGTAGCAATACGGCTGACGTGCTAACTGTTCAGAATGGCAATGTTGGTATCGGTACATTAAATCCTAGCGCCATATTAGAGGTGGCAGGTGCTTTAAAATTAGCAAAGACTGGAACTTTGCTCTTCCATAGTACCAATGAATCTGGTCCGCCTACAGGTGATGGTTTCCGACTCAGGTACGATGCCGATTTCTTTGAAAGTCCTCTAGATGCTTTAGTGATCGAAAAAACTGATGGTAATGGCCGTAACCCTGATGGAGGTATTGCTTTTGTTAATACAGGTAACGATGGAATTGAAGAAACTGCACTTGTTATTAGAGGATCTGGCAATGTTGGTATCGGTACAAAGAACCCAAGTGCTAAATTAGTTGTTACCGGAGGTGAAACTACTTTACAGCAAGAAAGCTGGCAAACTCCAACACTCCAAAATGGCTGGGTTAATTACGGTAGTGGTTACAACAGTGCTGGCTACTTTAAAGATAGCCTAGGTATAGTTCACCTTAAAGGTCTAGTCAGAAATGGCACAGCCAACACAATTTTTACATTGCCAGTAGGATATAGACCTGCTGCTCGAGAACTTCATAGTGTTGCAACTTATAATAATACTATTGGTAGGGTTGATATTTTTTCTAATGGAAGAGTACAAAGAATTAGTGGAAGTAGCGCTTGGGTTTCTTTAGATGGAATTACTTTTAGAGCAGGTTCATCGACTCGTGGCGATGGTATTATCAGAGATGTCATAGTTGGCGATACTATAAGAGATGTCATAGTTGGCGATACTATAAGAGATGTCATACAGTAGCTTAATATCATGTCCGGTTGAATAGTTTAAATAACGAGGGAGTAAACCCACCCCTCGCCCCTCCCCCGACCGTGGAGGGGAACAGGAGGAGCAAGTTTTTTGATCACTAATTATCCGGACAGTTGTGAGATCCGATTGCCTGCCTAACTCAGTTATAGCCTCAAGTTGTCTCATAAATCATTCCTGATTGCTATATGAAAGATAAAATAGAAAAACGCATTGCTAGTCTAAAAGCTGAATTTGAATCTGGAAAAAAAACGCTGTCTGATTTGGAGACCAAACAGACCAACCTCAGAGAGACTTTATTTCGGATAAGTGGTGCAATACAGATATTAGAAGAATTGCTAGCTGAATCTCAAACACCAGAAGAAAACGACGCTCAAAATCTTGAGGAAGATGCCACAAGTCCCCTAACTAATTGATTAAGGTGAACCTTATGGGTAATCAACGAACAACTCAAATCAAAACAACAGAAGCAAACAATCAGAGAAAGGCTTCAGTGGCTACTCAACCACCGTTGTCGATTAATAGCCCAGTTCACCCTATTCTGCAACTCCAACAACAACTGGGCAATCAGGCAGTTAATCGTCTGATTCAAACAAAAATGACAGTTGGCCAGCCTGGGGACACTTATGAACAAGAAGCTGATCAGGTCGCAGCTACTGTAATGCGTACCCCAGCACCACAAGTGCAGCGTCAAACGGAAGAGGAGGAGGTTCAAACTAAACCCATTACTCCCTTGGTTCAACGTCAAATGGAAGAAGAGGAGGAAGTTCAAACCAAGGCCATTACTCCCTTGGCTCAACGTCAAATGGAAGAAGAGGAGGAGGTTCAAACTAAACCCATTACTCCCTTGGTTCAACGTCAAATGGAAGAAGAGGAGGAAGTTCAAACCAAGGCCATTACTCCCTTGGCTCAACGTCAAATGGAAGAAGAGGAGGAGGTTCAAACCAAGGCCATTACTCCCTTGGCTCAACGTCAAATGGAAGAAGAGGAGGAGGTTCAAACTAAACCCATTACTCCCTTGGTTCAACGTCAAATGGAAGAAGAGGAGGAGGTTCAAGCCAAGCCCATTACTCCCCTGGTTCAACGTCAAATGGAAGAAGAAGAGGAGGTTCAGGCCAAGCCCATTACTCCTTTAGTTCAACGTCAAATGGAAGAGGAAGAGGAGGTTCAGGCCAAGCCCATTACTCCTTTAGTTCAACGTCAAATGGAAGAAGAGGAAGAAAACGAAAAAGTCCAAATGCTCCAACGACAAACTGACGAAGAGGAGGAAAAGGTTCAAACCAAAGCTGCCCCTGGTCAAACCCCTAACGTATCTGCCAATCTAGAAGCTCGCATCCAGTCCGCTAGAGGGAGTGGTCAACCCCTGTCAGACTCAACCCGTGCCTTTATGGAACCGCGCTTTGGCTATGACTTCAGCAACGTGCGGGTGCATACAGACGACCGAGCGGCCAGTGCCGCCCGCGATCTCAACGCCCAAGCATTTACCGTCGGTCAGGATATCTTCTTTGGCAGCGGTCGCTACGCCCCTGAGTCCACCGTAGGAAAGCGGTTGTTTGCCCATGAATTAGTCCACACTCTCCAGCAACAACCTAAGTCGCCTTCTGCCTTTGTTGCAGAGCCATCTGACCCTGAGCAAGCACCAACTGCGCTAGAACCTTCCTTGCCACCCCTAAGTTCTGAGGAGGCAGGTGGTAATAAGTCTCTAGACACTAAAACTGAGCCTGAACCCAAAACAGATGGGGGTAAAAATGATGTTGCTTCTCAAGAGAGTGTAGAAACAAAAGTTGAGGACACCGAACCATCTCTCAAATCAACGGCAGAGGAATCGGAATCAGACGTTGCACTTGAGTTAGAAAAACCTTCTGCCATTGGAGAGGAAGAGGTTGCAGAGGTTAGCTCTCTTTCTCTCGAAGGAGCATCCGACCAGGCACTGAGCAAGTTTATGGAGTCCAGTCCATCCGAAATCGCAGCAACCCAACCCAACCTCGGTACTCAGCTTGACAGCAACCTGAAACAGGAGCAGCAAGCTGAGGTTGAAAATGCTCCTACCTTAGTTGCTAAGACAAGCGGCACAGTGGAGGAAGGGGTGAAAGCTCCTGAACAGATTTCGGCAGGGGGGGCAGAAATCAGTGATGGAGTAACTCAGACAGATCCGGGTGAATTGAAAGCCAGTCCTCCAGAAAATTTAGGGACACTCCCTAACAATAAAGAAAAGGAAAAACTGGTAGATCGACAAGATGACAATTCTTTCCTAGGCTGGTTTCGCAACAATATCAAGGGTTTTCTCACCAGTATCTCTACTGATGCAGGAGTAAACACCAATGCTGGAGAGCGCGAAAATGTGGAACTTAAGGGCGAAGCAGATCCCCAACGTATGGCTAATCAGCAGAGTGATGCGGAATCTCAGCTCAAAGCCCAGCGGGACATGACGGCAAATACCTTTAAGCAGCACCCAGGACAACAGAATATTCAACCGAAGGAGGTGAATGAAGAGAAAACAGCTCAACTGAGTTCAGAAGCTTTTGTCTCTATTGAAACACCTGCTGATACTGGGGCAATGGATTATGTCAATGCGCCTTTGCCACCGGATGTCCGTAACCATGCAGATAAGTTGTTGAAACCTACCCTAGATGCTAACCTGGCAGAGGCAAAAACCCAGACTCAGGATGCCGTCAAAACGCGGGATAGGGATAAGGCGGCGAAAATTAATCAGGCTAAGTTAGACGCTGTCGCCGTTAATCAGAAAGCCGACAAGGATCAACGAGATATTGTCGTAGCTAATCGCCAGGAAGTTGCTAGGCAGCAGCAAGAAGGCATTGAGGATTCCTACGATCAGGTCAATGAATTTATAACTGAAGCCGATCAGGAACAGATTGCCAACCGCAAGGAAATTGGCGATCAGGTGGAGAAGTCAGAAGGAGAAGCTGATAAGGAACTGGAAAAAGGTGAGGAGAAGGCAGAAAAAGAGAAAGAAGCGAGTGAGAAAAAAGCAGCGGATAAGAAGAAGGAACTAGAAAAGTCTCAGGAAAAGGATAGTTGGTGGGACCGAGCTGTCAGTGCGGTTAAAAGTGCGGTTAAGGCGATTACGAGTGCAATTGATACTATCTTTACAGCCCTGCGTGATGCGGTCAAAACCATTATCGAGAAAGCTAAGAATGCAGCGGTCGCCCTGATCAACAAGGCTCGTAACTGGGTGATTGATAAGCTGAATAAATTCCGAGATTGGGCTAAAAATCAGGTTAATAAGTACCTCAAAGACCGTTTTCCAAATCTGGCCAAGCGGATTAATGACGGCATTGATAGCGTAGTCGATACGGCGATCGAGGGAGTAAATGTGGTGGCAGATGCAGCTATTGCTGGAGTGGAAGCTGTTGCTGATGGTTTAGCGGCGGCTCTCGATAAGGTGCTGCAAGTCTTCCAAACAGCATTGAAGGCAGCAGTACAAATTGCTGGTGCAGTAATTACTGGTGACTTTGCCGAAGCCCTACGAGTTGCAGTTCAGGCTGCCTGCGATATTGCTGGCATCGACTCCAAACCCATCTTTGACTTTATCGATCGTGCCGCTGGTCAAGTCATGGCCATCCTGAAAGATCCTAAGACATTCTTCAATAATGTAATGGAGGCGATCGGGGGCGGGGTTAGTAATTTTGCCAAGAATATTCAACAACATCTGATTAAAGGATTAATTGGCTGGCTCACAGGGGCACTGTCAGAAGTGAATCTGTCCCTACCGGAAACTTTTGATGCCAAAGGAATTCTATCTCTGGTGATGCAGATTTTGGGATTAACCTATGAAAATATCAAGGCCAAGGTGATCAAGAAATTCCCGCCCGCTGCCCAGGTAATTGATGGAGTAGAAAAGGGAATAGAAATTGTTCAGAAACTGGTCAATGAAGGGCCAGTAGCTTTATGGGAAGAGGTCAAGCAGAGTTTCTCCAATCTCAAAGAAACTGTGATATCTGGGATTCAGGATTTTGTGATTAAGACGGTGGTGAAAGAAGGTATTGCCTGGTTGTTGGGTTTGTTGACTCCTGCGGGAGCGATCGCCAAGTTGCTGAAACTGATATTTGATTTTGTCATGTTCCTGGTAGAACGTTTCCAGCAAATTAAAGATTTTGTTATGTCGGTTTACAACTCCATTACAGCCATTGCCTCTGGTAATCTTTCCCAGGCAAAACAAGCCGTTGAAGATGCCTTGAGTCGGAGCTTGCCTGTTGTGATTAGTTTGCTGGCATCCCTTGCTGGTTTAGGTGGTATTGGTAAGACGGTGAAAAATATTATCGGTAAAGTTGCGAAACCTGTCAATAAGATTGTTGATAAGTTGATTGACAGGATGGTCAAATTTGCGAAGAAGTTGCTTAAGAAAGGGAAAGCAGTTGCCAAGAAAGTAAAGGAAAAACTATTTCAATGGTGGAAAATTGACAAGAAATTTAAGGATAAATCCGGGAATGAGCACAGATTATTCTTCAAAGGTAAAGGCTCAACATCAATGCTAATGGTTGCCAGCGATGTTCAACATTTTGAAAACTTTATAAAAAGTGTTGAAGTGACAAGTGAAGAAGCAAAGGCAGCAAAAACTCAAGCTATAGCAATAGCTAAACAGATAGACAATAGGAAGAGAGATTCAGTAAAAGGTGCTAATGATGCAGAAACCAAAAAGAATGAAGAAAAGAAAGCTCAAGATTTAGAAACATTAGTTGTTCAATTAAGTGGTCATGCTAAGTTGTTGTTTGGCCTCAGTGATACAGAATTACCCGAGTCTAAGTTGAAATTTAGTTCCTTCACTAAAGAAGGTGCTGAACTAGGCGATGTTATGACAGCAGAAGTCTTAACTAAGAAAGGTAAATCAGGATCAGTACCTACTTCAGAAAAACATACTATCTTCGATAGATTGCTAAAACGGAGAGATGGAGGCAGGAGCTATTATATAAGAGGTCATCTGCTGAATCACCATATTCATGGACCAGGGAAATGGAACAATTTAACTCCCTTATCTAAGGCTGGAAATAAAGCACACTTGAGAGAAGCTGAGAATACTGTTAAAGCGGCTGTTCAGTCGGGCGCAATTGTTAAGTACACTGTCAAAGCTGTTTATGGCCGTTCAGTCTCTGTTCCCACAGATGAAGAATTGAAAAGTAAAGGTATTGATGACTCAAAATGGCAAGATTTAAAATCTATAAGAGCTGCTGAAAGCTATGTTCCTCAAAGTCTCACTTTAAGTGCATGGCTTTTAGAAAAGCAGGAAAGTGGAACCTATAAGGATAAGCAACCAATAGTGTCACAGAAGTCTGTCATTAATCCAGTAGATACTAATCTTGGAAACTACGAGGTTGGAGAAGGTAAGAAAAAGAAAGAGAAAGTTATACTTACTGTCGATAATATAGATAAAATAGCTGAGAATACAGGTGTCAGCAACACAGATATAAGAAGTATTCAAGATTTGGCAATAAGTGTGCAAAATCTGCACAAATATAATCAAATAGTGGAAAAAATTGAAGCATCAGATATCTCAGATGCTAGAAAGAGAAAACTGAAGGGGATTGTTAATCAACTTCAAGCAGCAAATAATGTAGTGTTGAGGTAGTTTTTGCAATATGGAAGATTACATATACGGTATAGAATTCGGTATTGAAGATGCTAGAGATGAGAATCCAGAGATTATTAGTAGTTTAAACTCTAGTTATGGCAATGCTACTATTTCATCAGTTTTATCTAAAGCCTCTGATGAATTAAGATTAGATGAAAATTTAATAGCTCTGTATCGAAATTATAATGGCTTAAGAATTGATTGGAGCAGTGATGATTTTGGCCTGATTGGAGGTAGAATAAATTTTTTAAATTTGGAGGATGTAATCAAAAGTTGGGAGTCAGGGGGCTGAGGCTGTCGGGCGGGCAGGTCCAGCGGGTGTGCATGGCCCGGATGTTGGTCCGCGAAACGCAGCTCTACGTCGTCGACGATGTCTCGAGCGGCCTCGAC
>NZ_JAAHGK010000220.1:0-7505 GCF_010672505.1 Okeania sp. SIO2B9
TAAAAGGTAATTCTTCAAAATCAAATTTTCTTTTGCTGGAAGTGAGTTTAGTCATCCTTATTATTGGGCACCATTTATTTTAATTGGTAATAGATTTTGAAGCATATCGTAGGTTTTAGGTAGTAGGTAGGTCTAATTAAACGTTAAAAAAATTGTAGGGGCGGATTTTCACCTAAAACCTTGACGTATGGTTTATATAATAGACATCTGGTGAAAATAAACTTACCCTTTATTTAACATAAGCTAGAGTTGTAAAAGTTAGTTCCCTAAATCATTTTTCGTACATTTTTCCTAAAAATCTATTCCCTGTTGCTTTCCGGAGCTGTTGCCTGTTACCTGTTATGTGTAAAAAGTCTATATCTTTTTCACGCCTATGTCTAATCATTGCCTACCCCATCATATTGAGTGGATACTTTTCTATCTTTCTGAGAACTTCTCTAATTAAGTTCCTAACATTTGTAATTTATACAAACTAGCATAAAGACCTTCTTTTTGTAATAATTCTTCGTGAGTACCAGATTCAATTAACTCTCCTCGCTTCAACACAAAAACCCGGTTAACATTTCTAATAGTCGAAAGTCGGTGAGCAATAATGATAGCTGTTCTTTCTGCTAAAAGTTTTTCTAATGCTGATTGAATTAAAGCTTCTGTTACCACATCTAAACTAGCAGTTGCTTCGTCAAGAACCAAAATTCTCGGTTTACGAATAGCAGCACGAGCAAATGCTAATAACTGCTTTTGACCACCAGAAAGATTAGCCCCTCTTTCTCGTAGTTGAGTATTATATCCTTGGGGTAATTCTGCAATAAATTTATCTATATTTGTGTTTTTTGCTGAGGTTTGAATCTCCTCTAATGAATAATCTTCTCCCAAAGTAATATTGCTTTTCACATCTCCAGCAAATAAAAAACCATCTTGTAAAATTACGCCAATATGTTTTCGTAATTCTGCTTGAGGTAAGTCTTTAATATTAATTCCATCAACTAAAATTCTGCCTTTATTGACATCATATAAACGACAAAGTAAGCGAATTACAGAACTTTTTCCTGCTCCAGTTGGCCCAACTAAAGCAACTTTTTCTCCTGGTTTAATAGTAAAGTTGAGATTTTTCAGAACATATTCATTTGGTTTATAGCCAAACCAGACATTTTCAAATCTAATTTCACCAATTTTAGAATTGTTAACTTCAACAGTAGGTAATTTTTTAATTTCTCCTTCTGGGTCTAGAATTTCAACTTCTTCATTGAGAAGATTAATAATACGTTCTACTGCAGTTAAACCTGCTTGAATAGCTGTAAATTTTTCGGCAAATTGTCGCAGAGGATCGAATAAACGTTGAGCATATAAAATGAAAGAAGATAAAGTGCCAAAATCTATATTTTCTGCTAAAACAAATTGCCCTCCCAGGAATAATACTACAGCGATCGCAACTAAAGAAATCCATTCTAAAATACCAGAGATAGCTGAGTCATAAAAAATAGTTTTATCTAGTGCTTTTACATAATCGATATTATTAACTCTAAATAACTCCGAATTAAATTTTTCTCGGCGAAATAATTGTACTACTCCTATACCAATTAAGTTTTCTTGTAATTGAGCATTTAAACCAGAAAGTTCATCTCTAGCTATATAATTAGCTTGCCTATATTTTTGCTGGAAATAGATAATAATTGTTGTTACTGGTAACATCATTAATATTAGCATTAAACCCAGTTGCCATTGCAAACTAAACATAGCAATAGCAATTATTAAAATCGAAAATAAATCGCTCAAAATACCAATAGCACCTGTAGAAAATACATCTCCTAAAGCTTCAACATCACTGGTAAGGCGAGTAATTAATTTTCCCACAGGGGTACTATCAAAAAATCTAACTCCTAAAGAAAGAACGTGTTTAAATAAGTCATCTCTAATATCAGCAGTAATTTTTTGTCCGACTTTTTGTACTAAAAAGCCTTGTAAAGATTGAAATATTAGTCGTATAATAATAGTCAACATTAATATAGTTCCTAAAATATTCAATCCTTGAGATAATGATATTTGTTGGAGAAATGACCAGGTTTTTTCTCCTAAAATTAGAGAAATTGCTTGCCCGATTAATAGTGGTTGAATTGCCCCAGAAATTGATAATGGTAACAATAATATCAGTGAGGCAAATACTAATTTTTTGTGGCGTAAACCATAGCCGATCATTCTTTTAATTAGTTGCCAGTCTGTTTCACTATTATTATTTCGCTCTTTGCTTCTATTGGTTTTCGGTGAGATGCTTCTCATAGATGTTTTTTTGGTTAAACTCTAGGTATTCTGATGTTTTTATAAGGTAGCATATCAGCTAAACATTCACAATTGATATTGATGGCTAATAGTAATTTGATAAATATTTGCTACAAATAACTAGGTTATTTATTAGGAGTCAGGAGTTAGATAGAGGAGCCGTCGGATTGGCGACGTACAGGAGTCAGAATAAATAACTTTAATACCATTTATTAGGTCATAATTTATCTTTTTAGTCTAAGAGATATCTCCTGCACGTGTCTTTTAAATGCCCTGATTATTCGTAACATTCTTTTTTTACGCTTGGTATAATAAATAATTCTAATTATCATGGCTGAAATTGAAAAAGAAAGATTAAAATTAAGACAATTTATCCTTGATGATTTGGATGAATTATACAATCTGTATCATAATCCAAAGGTAATGAAATATGTAGGAAAAGGCATCCTCACTAAGCCAGAAACAGAAGCAAGAATATTAAGCATAATTGAGAGTTGGAATCAAAATAATTTTGGAATGTGGGCGGTAGTTCATAAAATAGATAATAAAATGATTGGTCGTTGCGGACTTTGTTTTCTCGACAATACTCCAGAAATTGAGCTTGGTTATTTATTAAATCCTGCATATTGGTATCGAGGATTAGCAACAGAAGCAGCAAAAGCAAGTTTAAGATATGGATTTGAAGAGTTAAAGTTAGAGAAAATTGTCAACCCAAAAATATTGCCTCCCGACGAGTCATGGAAAAAGTAGGAATGAAATACGAAAAAGAGGCTAATTATTATCAGACTAACGTGATATACTATACTATCTTAAGCAAAGAATATCAGCCTAATAGTTAATTGTATGTTGTACTTATAAAATCTTGAAAAAATGATGAGTAAATTGACTCTAGTTATCGGTAATAAAAACTATTCTTCTTGGTCATTACGAGCGTGGTTAACGATGAAACAAGCAGGAGTGAAATTTACTGAAATTAAAATTCCTCTAGATACACATATTACCCACCAAGAAATTTTAAAATATTCTCCTACTGGTCTAGTACCAGTTTTGTTAGACGGGGATATTAAGGTATGGGAATCTCTTGCAATTTGTGAGTATGTAGCGGAGAAATTTGCCAATTTTTTGTGGCCTAAAGACCGCGAAGCACGAGCAGTAGCACGAGCAATTAGTGCCGAGATGCACGCAGGGTTCCCAAATTTACGCAAATATATGCCCATGGATTGTCGAGGTCGTTATCCAGAGGTAGGCATAATTCCGGAGGTGAGACCTGAAATTGAGAGGATCGGCAAAATGTGGCGAGAGTGTCGCGAAAAATTTGGAGCAGAAGGTGATATGTTGTTTGGTCAGTTTACAATTGCTGATGCTATGTATGCTCCGGTTGTCTCTCGCTTTGCCACTTATAAAGTGAAACTCGAACCAGTGGCACAAACTTATGCTGAAGCAGTTTGGGCATTAGCTGATATGCAAGAATGGTTAGCAGCAGCAGAAGTTGAGTCAGAAACTATTTTTGATTCAAAATTTTAACTGACGATCTTTTAAATTCATCAAATGCAAATTCTTTTAGTGGATGATGAACCAGAGTTAACTTCTCCTCTAAGTCGTGCTTTGAATCGAGAGGGGTATAGTGTTGATGTTGCCGATCATGGAAAAATTGGTAGTCAGATGGCAAGTCAGGGTAACTATGATTTGCTGATTTTAGATTGGATGTTACCTCACAAAACAGGATTGGAAATTTGCCAGGAGTTACGCTCGCGCCACGACTATACACCTGTTTTATTTCTTACTGCCAAAGATACAGTAGACGATCGCGTTGCTGGATTAGATGCTGGAGCAGATGATTATTTAGTTAAACCTTTTGAGTTGCGAGAGTTATTAGCAAGAGTTCGGGCATTATTACGTCGTCCCCAAAACATTGAAACAAGCACAACTGAGCAACATTTACAAGTAGCAAATTTAGAGCTAGACATAGAAAATCAAGTAGCTTATCGCGGTGGACAGATAATTAATTTATCAGAAAAAGAATGTAAATTGCTGGCATATTTTATGACCTACCCCGGTCAACTTCTAACTCATCAGCAAATCTATGAATATTTGTGGGGAGAAGGAGAAAAACCAAGCAGTAACGTTTTAGCAGCACAAGTACGTTTATTACGACGAAAAATAGAAGTAAATGGAGAGTTGCCACTCATTTATACTGTTTATCGAAAAGGTTATCGATTTGGAGAAAGTAATTACGATCACTGATCGCCGAATAATTGATAATTTCAGGTTTGAGACCTCTACTTTTAAGAAGAAAAATCATTCTTATCTCCTTTTGATCAATCTTCTGATTAAAAAGAAGAGGTAATTGTTAATGATGAATTGTTAACTGTTAATTTTTGAACTAGCATCATCTTGGGATGATTTTGTGCATCTGCATCTGGACTGTCAGCTTACATCTCCATCGCATCTGTCTCCATCATCCCTCTGAATAACGCCTTTGAATCAAACCAAAGTAAGTAAATAACTTACAAATCGCCTCCCCGAAGTGCCAGTAGCACAATAACTACAGGGCCAGCAATGACAACCATGGCCAACATTGTTAACTGGGCAATAGTTTCAAAGTTAATGTTGCTGAACAAATCAGTTAAAAACCCCATATTTCCCCTAAAAATAAATCAAATATATACTGAGCTGAAAAACCGTTTTTTATTCTACCAAGCTATCGCTACTTTAATTTAAGATACTTTACAAAACTCAATAATTTAGTCTGCTACAATCAGAAGGCCGTTAAGAAATAACTATTGGCTAAAAAAAAATGGCTAGTTGGTGTTGTGTAAAAAATTGTGGTGCTTGTTGTTACTTAGACCCAACAGAGCGTCCAGAATTAGAAGAATATTTATCTACAGAAGAGCTAAAGCATTATATGAGTTTAGTAGGAGCAGATGGATGGTGTATTAATTACGATAGTTTAACGCGAGAATGCCGTATTTACCCCGAAAGGCCCCATTTTTGTCGAGTCCAACCAGATACCTTTAGAGAATTGTACGGTATTGAACCAGAAGAACTTAATGAATTTGCCATTGACTGTTGTCAGCAGCACATTGGAGATATGTACGGCGATCGTAGTCTAGAAATGTTGCGCTTTAATCATGCAGTGGGTATTAACTCAGGTTTTCAGAGATAACGAACTCAGAACTCAGAAGTCAGAAGTTGTTTTTGTCAGGAGAATTTGAGCAACTCTCCAAAAACATTTTGCCTTAAAAGACGGGGTTGGGCGACCCAATTATTTTGATAAGTAGAGTAGAGTAGTTGACAGTAACATAATTATCTGAAACAATAAAGAAAATTTAAAGAATCTACATATACTCAGTAATTTAGTAAATTAGCCTGTGAAATCTTTTAGTGAAAATACACCTCAACCTAAAATAAATTTAGAACAAAAAGAATTTTCTGAGAGCTTACCTTTACAAGTTGCCTCAGAAATGGGTGAACTTTTACCCCCCAAAAATTCTCAATCAGAACAACAAGAAACGAAAGTAGAAAAAACAGGAGCATGGAAAGTATTTGCTTCTACTTTTGTCACAATATTTTTAGCAGAAATTGGCGATAAGACTCAGCTTACTACTCTGTTAATGACTGCCGAATCTCAATCTCCTTGGATAGTATTTTTAGGTGCAAGTAGCGCATTAGTAACTACAAGTTTGTTAGGGGTTTTGTTGGGAAAATGGTTAGCCAGTCGCCTCTCTCCTAAAACTATAGAAAGATCGGCAGGAATGATTTTATTACTAATATCTTTAACTTTAATAGTAGAGGCATTTTATAAAAATTTTTCCTAAGCATTTCCTGCAGAATGCAGCAAAAACAGCTATTAGCGGTCAGATATCAGCTTTTATTAGTTTAACTTCTACTACATTTTAAACCAAAGAATTGTATTTGATTAAAAAATTATTCTTTCTTCTTGATTTATTACTTTTTAATTTCTTCCTTCTTAACTACTATGGATTGGCAACTTTTAAGCTTAAGTTTTATCGCAGTTTTTTTATCTGAATTAGGAGATAAAAGTCAATTAGCAGCCATCGCCCTTGGTGGGTCTTCAAAATTTCCCCAGGCAGTATTTTTTGGTACTGCAACTGCTCTATTATTAACTAGCTTTTTAGGAGTTTTAGTAGGGGAAGGAGTAGCAGAAATTTTACCAACAAATATAGTAAAAATTACGGCTGCAACTGGATTTGCATTTATGGGTATTCGTCTTTTATTCTCTGGTGAAGAGGAAGTAGAAGAATCTGAAAATAATTGAGATTGAAAAAATCCCCATTTTCTAGAATATTTGAGAAAGCACTGTATGGAGTAAAAATAATTATGCTAACCTCTGTTGATTCACCCAAACAAATTACTCTCGAAGAATTTTTACAATTGCCATAAACAAAACCAGCAAGCGGATATATTAACAATAAAATTTATCAAAAACCAATGCCGCAAGGAGAGCATAGTAGAATTCAAACCTGTCTATCATCAGCAATTAATCAAGCAGGTGAACCACAAAAGTTAGCAATGGCATTGCCAGAATTAAGATGTACTTTTAACGGAGGTTCCATAGTTCCAGATATTTCAGTTTTTGCATGGCAACGTATTCCAAGAAAACCCAATGGTAGAATCGAAAATAGATTTTAAATAGCACCAGATTGGGTAATAGAAATTCTCTCGCCAGACCAAGGTGCTAATCAATTAATTAATTAATAAAATTCTTTTCTGTCTAAATAATGGTACTCAGTTGGGTTGGTTAATAGATTCTGAAGATGAATCTGTACTAATTTTCCAACCTAACCAGCAACCAGAAGTTAGATATGATTCTGATAATTTACCCATCCTCAATTTATTAACAGATTATTAACAGATTGGCAATTATCTGTTGCAGATTTATTTGGTTGGTTATATTAGATTTAGTGAGTAGGGAATAGGGAGTAGGGAGTAGGGAGTAGCTGAATGCTTAAATACTAACTAACAAAACTGGTTAATATTCCTAAAATTTGCGGTAAGTTTTTGATAGAATATTCCTCTAAATCTAATACTAGAGTTTGAGCTTCTAATTCTAAAAATTGCCAAGCTGTTCCTGTGGTAATAGCTCCATAAATTTTGCGAATATCATTCCCTTTATTTTGATTAAAAATCTGGGCAGCAACCATTTCGGCAATACATTTATCAAAGCCAGATTTAATATTATCATTCTTAGCTTCTACAAGAGTAACTAT
>NZ_JAAHGK010000221.1:0-7494 GCF_010672505.1 Okeania sp. SIO2B9
TAGTTGTTGATTATCTTGAAAACTTGTTGATAGTTGATTCCAAGCTTGCTCATATTTACCTTGATTAAGATTAGAATAATAATTTTTTACTGCTGCTTCACTAGAAGTTTTAGGAGTAGATTCTTGAGGTGTTGTTTCTGATTTTGACGTTGATGAAGTTTCGTCTATATTAACTGTAGAAGGTTCTGGTGTTGGTAAATCTCCTAAACTCATTTCTAGGTTGAATTCTGTAGATTCACTAGGGCTTGACACTTGTACAATATATTCTCCTGTTAGAGGTAGATCGATAGACATTTGTTCTCCAGAAATTGGTGAATCCCTCTGTTCAGCGATGATTAATTCTCGACGTTGTAATAGTTTCGTATCTGGGGCAAATATCCAAATACAAACATTGCTGCTAATTCTATAGTTAAAATCTTTATCCCTTCTAGCATAGAATTTATAGCTAAGTTGTTTTTCAGAGTTAACAGTATCGGATATAGTAATAATATTTTCAGTTAAAGATAAAGATTTAGCGTCTGTTTTATCCAGACGAATTATTGGTTTTTGTGGGCATTCTACAAAGGTAGGAGTAGGTGATGTGGTAGGCAAGTTTAATGGATTTTCAGTAGTAGATAAGTCACGGCACCCACAGATGATTAGAACCGTCAAATATAGTATTGATTTTTTCATATAATTTTTTGTGCATAGATTGGTAAAAAATTCAGATTTGCTGTTTTGATTTAATAGGCTTAATTAGCAGTACATAATTAATTTTGATTGGCTTACTTTATCTCAGTTCAAACATAAATTATCTAACTATTTTAGCTTTAGTTCTGCTAGATTAATTGAAACATAAATCTGGTAGATTGTAATAATCTTTGTTACCAGACACGGTAGTGGGAGCATCTTGTTCCCATGAAGCATCTTGCTCCCATGAAGCGCCGTTGTTAATCTACATATATCATTTACTACGCAGAACTACCGGGAGCAGAAAATAAAAAAAACAACTGTACCTCAGTAACTTGACAAACGATATATCTACAATTGGTTAGCGTTTGTAGACACGGGTAGTCCTGCTCGCGTAATACTAAATGCTAGATGGGGATGAACAATGCCACTTTATGGGAGCAAGATACAAGTAAGGGAGCAAGATGCTCCCACTGTTTTTGTCCTTGAGCAAAATAATTACAATAGACCACCATTACAATGCACCAGCATCTAGACAAGTCACTTGTCGAAGACTCTCTTCATCCACTTTTCCCTTTTTCTTTGCTATAAGATATAGCAGTAGCATTACTATATTTGACTTATGGAATAGTTTAAACAACCTAATATTATTTAATCTTCTATCCTAGATAACTAAAGCCTTCCTCCTTCCTTAATTTGACTTATGGAACATCTAAAACAACGAAATATCAACCTTCTTCCTTCTTCCTTTATCCTAGATAACTAAAGCCTTCCTCCTTCCTTAATTTGACTTATGGAACATCTAAAACAACGAAATATCAACCTTCTTCCTTCTTCCTTTATCCTAGATAACTAAAGCCTTCCTCCTTCCTTAATTTGACTTATGGAACATCTAAAACAACGAAATATCAACCTTCTTCCTTCTTCCTTTATCCTAGATAACTAAAGCCTTCCTCCTTCCTTAATTTGACTTATGGAACATCTAAAACAACGAAATATCAACCTTCTTCCTTCTTCCTTCTTCCTTCTTCCTTCTTCCTTCAACTATGTCTCAAAACTTCAGAAATATGGGTTTAGGTTAATTCTGGCACTGTGCATCTGTTTACTATCAATATTTCTATTCTCTCCCGTCCTAGCAGAAGATGCAACAAGTGTAAAAGCTCCCGTAGTATTAGATGGTCGAGAACTTTTAGAAATTGGCCCTTTTGAAAAAGTGACTGCCCAGGAGAGAGCCGCATTAATGACATCAACTCTGAAATCAGCCTTAGCTGAGAGTATCCAACGAGGAACACCACCACAGATAAAAGTAATCCGCTCTAATCAAGAAGTGGTATTGAAAATCGATAGTCGCCCCTTAATGCAGGTGACAGAAGCGGATGTCCTCAACTCCATGTACTCAGAGATGCAGGTACAAATGTGGCAGGAAAAACTCCAGCAGGGTTTAAATCAAAGTTGGCGGGAACGCACCCCTGCTTATACCCGTTGGGCAGTCAAAAAGCTGATAATTGCCTTTTTGATTACTCTGTTACTTCAGGGGGGACTCGTATTACTATTTCGTTACATTCAACGCCAGAAACTACAAAATCCTCAGAGACGCTGGAACTCCCTACAACTATTAGGTTTACTATTATTGCAAGTGGGAGTATGGGCAACATTTATCAAGTATGGAATTCAACTATTTCCCATAACTAGAGCTTGGTTTTATGAAGCTTTCAAACTTCTAGACAGTACATTTAATTCTAGAATGTTTCAACTGGGAGAAGAAAGCATTTCCCTAACCAGAATATTAACTATCGCTCTAACTATAGTCGCACTTTGGGTAGGGGTAAGTTGGTTTGTGAGTATCCTCAAATCTCGCTTCCTACCCCTGACAGAAGCTGAACGCAGTCACCAAGACACGATCGCTTTTTTTGTCCAATACGGACTGCTTTCTGTAGGAGCGGTTTTAATTCTTAATGCTGGAGGAGTAGACTTTCAGTCTCTAGCTATTTTGCTTGGAGCGCTCGGAGTGGGAATTGGTTTTGGATTACAAAATATTGTCAAAGACTTCATATGTGGGTTAATTTTAATTGTCGCTCGTCCGGTAAAAGTTGGAGAATTAGTTCAAGTTGGAGAATTTCAAGGTTTAGTCCAACGTATCGGTGCCAGAACAACTGATATTTCTAATATCGAACGCTACATTATTACCATTCCCAACTCTCGGTTTATTGAAGGGGAAGTCCTCAACTGGAACCGCAGTGGTATAACTAGAGTGAAAACTTATGTGAAAGTTCCTTATGGAACAGATATTGATTTTGTCTACAAAGTTTTGCTTGCTGCTGCTCAAGTAGAACATCCAGATATTCTCCGTCATCCACCCCCGAAAGTAAAATTTCGGCAATATACAGAGGATGGGTTACAGTTTCGGGTAGTAGCTTTTATCCGCGACCCTCTCAAGCAACCAAAGGTGAGAACCCACCTCTATAACCAAATAGAAAGATATTTGCGAAAGTATGGAGTAGAAGTAGCTCGTCCTCAACAAGACTTACATATCAAAGACCTCGACCCAGAAATCTATGCTTGGTTGCGGTCGCAAACTCCTGTAGAATATCAATCCCAACCTGAAGAAATTCCATCTATCGAGCCACCTGCTATCAAAGAAGAGTACGACTGGGGGGCGATCGCCACTGCCATGCGTGGAGCTAACGGAGTTTCTATCAAAGACCGCAAATTTCAATTTAAGAAATTTCAAAATGTATTTTTTGGTTCGGATGCGGTAGAGTGGCTAATGATTCACGAACGAGCTACTCGGGAAGAAGCTATTTTAATGGGTCAATTAATGTTAGAACAGGGCATAATTCATCATGTTTTAGACGAACATAATTTTAAAGATGAGCCTTTGTTTTATCGCTTTTATGATGATGAGACATCAGATAATTTTCCAGAAAAGAGGGAACAGGGAACAGGGAACAGGGAACCCACCCCTAACCCCTCCGGTGGAGGGGAGTAATTGATAATTTATGGGTAATAATTGATTTTATTTTTGATTTTTAGAGATGTCTATTATATATAAAATTAATAGAAGTAGAGGTTGCGATAACTGTATCAGGACTTATATCATGTCTGGTTAAACAGTGATAAATAAATAACTACGGAGTCCTCAGGAGTCAACCCACCCCTAACCCCTCCGGTGGAGGGGAAGTCAGGAGGAAAGAGGAAAGAGGGAATAAAGAAGAACAACTGGAGTTGAAGGAGAAAGTTTTTTTATAACTAATTATCCGGACATGATATTACCCATGATGTAGGAAAAATTAGGATTTGAGATTGCTTCCCTGTCAGTCACAATGAGGAAAATAGGTTGTACTGCGTAAATCTTAGATAAAAAACTTTCTTCTTTTTTCCTCCTGACTCCTGACTCCTGAGAACTCCGTCGCTATTTATATGCTAAAGTAAGCTATGTCTATCAACCGTATAGCTTACAGGATTAATCAAATAACCAATGGCAACTGAAACTATCGTTTTATTATCAAAAAGAGAAATAGAAAAAATGCGTCGGGCAGGACGTTTGGCTGCAGAATTATTACATCATCTTGAACCTCTTGTCAAGCCTGGAGTAAGCACTCTAGAATTAGATGAAGAAGCAGAACGTTGGACGCAAGCTCATGGCGCTCGTAGCGCTCCCCTTGGTTATCATGGTTTTCCTAAGTCTATCTGTACGAGTATTAATGAGGTAGTTTGTCACGGTATTCCTAACAAAAAACAAATCTTAAAAGAGGGAGATATTATTAACATTGATGTGACTCCAATTCTTGATGGTTATCATGGGGATACTTCTAAAACTTTTTTCGTAGGTGAACCTTCTCCATTGGCTAAAAAATTAGTTGAAGTTACAGAAAAATCTATGTATTTAGGCATTGCTGAAGTTAAACCTGGAAATAAAATTGGGGATATTGGAGCTGCTATTCAAGAATATGCTGAAGCAGAAGGTTTTTCTGTAGTTAGAGATTTTGTTGGTCATGGTGTGAGCAATATTTTCCACACTGCACCACAGATTCCTCATTATGGTACCAGAGGAAAAGGGAAAAAGTTGCGGGCTGGAATGGTATTTACTATTGAACCGATGATTAATGAAGGTACTTGGGAAGCAAAGGTACTTGACGACGGTTGGACTGCTATTACTAAGGATGGTAAATTATCTGCACAATTTGAGCATACTGTTGCTGTTACTGAAACAGGTGTAGAAATATTAACTCAATATGAGGGCTAAATTCAACAATTAATAATTAATTATTAATTATTAATTATTTCCTCTCCTTGAAAAGAAGAGGATTGACTAATCATGAAAATTTTTTCTTGTTTCTCCTTTAAAGGAGAGGCTTTAAACCTTAATTATTCGGTAAATAATAATTATTAAACCTCTGGTTAAAAAGATATAGACTTTTTGCACACATTAGGGAACAGAGAACAGGGACATAGATGTTCACGGCCAAAGATTACGAAAAATGATTTTTCAGTGACTTTTACAACTCTAGCTTATCTTAAATAAAGAGCAAGTTTATTTTCTGGAGATGTCTATTAGATAAAAATTTTGCTGAACGGTTAATAACAGTTGAAGAATATTTTAGGCGTTTCCTGCGGAATACTGCGCAAACAGCTATTAGCGGTCAATTTTGCTACTTTTTTTAATGAATGCGCCCTTATTTATTAAACTTCTATACCCAGTCAAGTAAATTAGTAGTCCTAAAATTTTAAAGGCGCTTAAATGTGAGTAAGAAAAAGATAGTATTCAAGCATCTTACTTGACCAAGAGAAAAGAAAATTAAGTATTTCAAGCCTTCTGCTTTCCTGCGGAATGCTTAAAATCATAGTTTTTATCAAAATAATATGGGTTGCGAACCTCGCCTTTTAAGGCCAAATATTTTTGGAGAGTTGCTCACGCATCCCCCTCCTGGGAGGGGTTAGGGGTGGGTTAACTTCTGTACGTCGCCAATCCGACGGCTCCCCTATCTGACTTCTGACTTCGTTAACCCCCTCATACTGTAGGTGGAAAATCTGATAATTGGTTTATTCCAGAAAGAATAATTTCTGGTTTATCTCTATACATATGTAGTTGCCCAGTGATATAAACATATCCTCTACCTAAACCAAAGTAACGATTTTTTAATAGTTGTAATAATGGCTTCATTTCTTCAGTATTAGTATTTGGAATCCATAATTTTAAACGATGGTCTTTAGTTCCATCATAAATTAAAGCACCATTATCTAACCACTTAGAAACTCCTCCCTGTAAATCATAGAAAACTGTTACATATTCTTCAGCTCTTGCTGCTGCTAAAATCTTGGGAAAATCTAATCTCACTTCTAGAACTCCAGAAGCTATTCCATAGGTACGATAATTATCTACAATGGAAGCTCTTAATGACCACCAAGGTACTAGCAAATTATAATTTCTTTTACGTTTACCTCGATTTACTTGAGGATTCCAAACACCAAGATTATTAGCTTGAGCTTCTATTTCTGCAGCTATCATTTCTTGATGATAAAGTCTAGAATTCCCATATTTAATAAAATAGGGACTCCAGCCTTCTCTAATTAGTTTAATATTAAAGTTTTCTCCATTTTTATTTACATAAGCTATTAAACGACCTTGATGGTCGCGATATTTTTCTAAACAATTTTCTACAGGGTCGTTTGTATCAAATTCAAGATCGACTTGAGCAAGTTCACCGTCAGGTAATATGAAATATTTTATTGCCATTTCTGATGCTGCTTTACCCATGTCTGTCACTGGTTTGGAATATTCAGAATAGCTTTCTTCAGCATCAACATAATCCATTCTGATAAATTCTCGTTTATCGTTTAATAAAACTTTGATTGTGTCACCATCAACTACTTTTGTAACTTGAAGATTTTGAATTGTTGTGCCTTTTTTTTTTATAGTTAAAATTTGAGATTTCATAATCGGCGATCGCTCTTAATTTTCCGCTAAACTAAAATGATATAGGATTTTACATTGAATCAGTAAAAAAGTAAATGTATGAGTTGACCTTGTGTTTAGGAAGTAGATGTTTAAGTAGTGACGCAAAATTAATTAATTTGTATATTTGATGATGAGTCTCTAAATGAATATCTTGAAGTCAAGTTTTCAGTCTCAAGTTTATTCCTGATACTCCACCAAATTGTGAGTCAAATTTCCATAGGGAAAGTAGAAATAAAAAATATTTGATTAAGGCATTATTTAGCTATATTACATCGTAAAATTTGTGTGATTTGCGACTCAGAATAAAGGCGGTAGCTTGTCAGTTTAAGAAGTGATTTAAACCTTAAATTATCAATAAATTATAAAAGATTAAAACGGAGAAAGGCAGGAATAATTTGGCACTTGTTGTAGAATCATATTATTATCTGCCTTACTCCACCAAAATTGAATTGGTGTAATAAAATTTTTTTATAGGTATTTTATAGATTCAAAGCTCTCCTGAACCAACACGATTTCGTAAATTAATTAATTGTTCAATAGTTGTTTGAATTGAATGAAGAGCTGTGGCATCAGAAGATGCTTGCTTTGCTATATCTAACTAAATAAATTGCTTCTGAAAGCTGAGAATAAACTTCTTGGTTTCTAGTGTGGACTTGGCTGAAGTTGAGATAAGACATGGTTCAAGACCCTTAGTTATCTACAACTTCATCATCTCCTAACTCCTGAAAAACCACATCCTTCAACTGGTTCATCCAATTGAGTGATTATTATTTTAGATTAATATTCAGTCTCGATATTATAGATAGCTATACTAATTGGACTTTGGACAAAAAGTAACTAACAGTTAGCGTAATTATTACGCTAAT
>NZ_JAAHGK010000222.1:0-7493 GCF_010672505.1 Okeania sp. SIO2B9
CCTATCCCACTAATAAGACTTTTGCTAAAAACTCTAAATATGTTGATACTTAAAAACGAAAAATCAAGCTTTTCAAACACATTTTACTTAAACAAATAAACTTGTTAAAAATAGTGGGATAGCTTCATTTAACTATAAAGGATGCGCTTAACCCAAACTACATATTGTTGATGATTCTTGATAACTTAAATTACTTCTCTTCCATCAGTTCCTGGCAGATTTAAATCTATTAAAATCAGTGTAGGACGAGGAGCTACTTCAGGAGAATATTCTCCTGTCTGGAAAACAAAATCTAATGCGTTATCTCCATCTACACAGTGATATATAGGATACTCAAAACCTTGTTTCCTCAGAAGTCGGATTAATTTAGTGTAATCTTCCTCACTATCTTCAACTATTAGCAAAGATAATTTTTTTTGTTTATTTAGTAATTCACTCATTGATGATTAATTCTCTGATAATTTGAGATAGAATGTTGTTCCTTCTCCATAATTAGACTCCAGTCAAATTTTACCACCATGACGCTCAATGATTTTTTTGACTATTGTTAAACCCACCCCTGTACTGCCACCAAACTTATCTTTCCCATGTAATCGTTTAAAAAGTTTAAAAATTGTCTCTATATGCTTTTATCGAATACCTATACCATTATCTTTGATAGATATCATACAGGCAGATTATTCAGTTTTTTTATAACCAATTTCTACAGTTTTATGAGTTTTTTTATTATATTTAACAGCATTATTAATTAAATTGCTAAATACTTCTTCCATGATAATTTTGTCACCATAAATTATCGGTAAATTTGGCGTTGCTGAGTGGTAATGATTTTGAGATTAACTTTGGGCGCAAAACATCAGTTTTTCAATTTTACCTTCAGCTAATAGACATCTCCAAGAATCAAAAATCAATATCTATATCCCAAAGAAATTATCAATTCTTTCCCCTCTAGGGAGGGGGAGGGGCGAGGGGTGGGTTCCCTACAGCAAAGCTGCCTACTCCCTACTCCCGATGCGTGGAGTAGATGTCTAATTATCATTACTTTGAGATTTTTTCCTATTTTTTGAAGTTCTCCTTCTGCATAAATTATTGCTCCCGTTGCCCCTACTATTGTTAATAATTTTTCTCCAAATCAAATATAGTGTATAATTTGGTGATTATTGCTGATTTAACTACTATAATTAGTGCCATTGCCTAAGTAGTGGATATGTCTGCACCCTACCGTTGAAATGCTATATAAGTTATTGATGCTGAATAATTCTAGTTAATTCACTATTTTTTCATTAGACATCTCCAATAATAAAAAATCAAATTAATTCTCGTACATAAATCATTAATTATTTCCGCCTACTCTGTAGGGAGATTGCATGCAACCTCCCTACTACTCCCTCTTTTCTGGAGATGTCTATTAAGTAAAAGAAGAAAAATTTAATTTTCTAATTCCTCAACTAATTTCGGAACTCCTGCAGTTAATACTTCATTTCCTTCTGCAGTGACTAAAACATCATCCTCAATTCTAACTCCAATTCCACGCCAACGGTCATATACTTCCGGTTGACCTTCAACTGATTTAATATTCGGTCCGATATAAATACCAGGTTCCACAGTTAAAACTTGCCCTGGTTGTAAATTTTGTGGATTTTCTCCCCACTGATAAACACCCACATCATGTACATCTAAACCTAACCAATGTCCGGTTCTGTGCATATATAAATGCTTATATTTTTCCTTTTCAATTATTTCATCAATATTACCTTTTAATAATTTTAAATCAATCAAACCTTCCACTAATACTCGTACTGCTGTATCATGAAATTGTTTATAAGGATTTCCTGGTTTTACTTCAGAAATTGCTGCTTGTTGCGCTCTTAAAACCAACTCATAAATAACCTTTTGTTCCGGTGTAAACTTTCCACTTATAGGAAAAGTCCGAGTAATATCAGAATTATAATAATTGTAAGCAGCTCCAGCATCAATTAACAACAAATCATTTTCTTGCATTTGCCGATTATTTTCTATGTAATGAAGAATGCAAGAATTAGCACCAGAAGCAACAATAGAAGGATAAGCAGGAGTCGCTCCATGACGAGAAAAAATATACTCCATTTCCGCTTGAATTTGATATTCAAACTGCCCCACTTGAGCAAACTTCATCGCATGGTTATGAGCATCAACAGCAATATCAGCAGCTTTCCGCATTTGTTCTAATTCCGCAGTGCTTTTAAGCAGACGCATCGGATGTAAAACCGTACCCGCATCTTGAATGGCGATCGGACCAGTACCAGTTTTCGGATGGACCCGCATCAAATTTTGCCAATGCCGAAGAATTGTTTCATTGAAATGGCGATCGCGTCCTAAACGATAATATATTTTATCGGCACCCTTCAAATATTCAGGTAACTTTTTATTCAGTTCATTAATAGAAAAAGCTGCATCAGCACCATACTTTTCCTTAGCAATTTCCACTCCAGCACGATAACCAGTCCAAGTTTCTTTTGCTTGGTCTTTTGGTTGCACAAACAAAACAAATTTATGCTTTTCATGGTGTGGTGCAATAACAGCTACAGCTTCTGGTTCATTAAAACCAGTTAAATAAAAAAAATCGCTATCTTGACGATAAGCATATTCTACATCATTGTGCATGACAGCCATTGGCGCACTTCTAAATATAGCCGTACCATTGCCAATTTTTGTCATTAATTGTTTGCGTCTTTGTTTATATTCTGTTGAAATTGTCATATTTTTCAGAAGTAATATTTATGTATTTTGAAAATACCCACAATAAAAGTTTTAGGGAACAGGGAACAGGGAACAGGGAACAGGGAAAAATTTATCAGAAAAAACATTCTTATATCAAGTCTCATTAATTAGCCATAATAAATTAGCCATCTTCAGTCATCTAAAGATGACTTCTGCTATGCAGCCCAGAAATTTATTTCTTGGCGGATGACATGACTTGCAAACCTCGCCAAAGATTTCAATCCTTGGCTAATAGTTTAAGTCATCTTAAGATGACTCTTGAGGAGTATGCCATCTTTTTATATAGTGGTTAAGTCAGTGCAACTTGATATTACTTCTAGATAACTAAATCCTTCTTCCTTCTTCCCGCTATATTAAAAGAACCAAAAATTAAGTACAAAAACTACTTAACTTTCAGTTCTTTTTTAAGACACTATATTTCACGCTTCAACTATTAGTAAATTAGGTAATGTATCATCATAAACCTACTAAATTAACTGAAGTGTAAAACCTCAATTACGCTGATAGCTGATAGCTGAAGTGCTTCTTGAAATTACATGATTGGAACAAAACGTTCTTTTTCTGGAACATTAGTGTACTCAGACACAATTTGTCGGAACTCATCACCATCAATAGTTTCTTTCTCAACGAGCAAATCAACTAAACGATCTATGACGACCCGGTTCTCACGCATTATATTACAAGCGTGCTCATAACAATGCTCAACAATAGTACGAACTTGATCATCAATACGAGAAGCAATCTCATCAGAATATTCTGAACGAGTCATTAAGTCGCGACCCAAAAACACCTCACTTTGTTGAGTCTCCAAAGACATCGGACCAAGATCAGACATACCATAACGAGTCACCATTTGACGTGCCATCCCTGTAACCTGTTGTAAGTCATTACCAGCACCAGTTGTCACCTCAGCATCACCAAAAATAACCTTCTCAGCAGCACGACCACCAAGAGCACCAGTAATACGAGCCAAAATTTGTGACCTAGAGATTAAACCTTGGTCTTCACTAGGCATAAACCAGGTGAGGCCACGAGCTTGACCACGGGGAATCAAAGTGACTTTTTGCACTGGGTCATGATCTTTGATCAAAGTACCAACGATGGCATGACCAACCTCGTGATAACCAATTAACCGCTTGCTCTTACCATCCATAAGTGGAGTTCCCTCCATACCTGCGACCACCCGGTCTACAGCATCATCAATTTCCGGCATAGTAATTGCTTCTTTACGACGACGAGCAGTGAGAATTGCAGCTTCATTCAGTAAGTTGGCCAAATCTGCACCTGTAAAACCAGGAGTACGACGAGCGATCGCATCTAGAGATACTTCTTCACTGAGCTTCTTGTTGCGAGCGTGAACTTCCAGAATTGACAAACGACCTTTAATGTCTGGAGCATCAACAGTAACTTGACGGTCAAACCTGCCTGGACGTAATAATGCAGAATCTAATACATCAGGGCGGTTAGTAGCAGCAATAATAATGATACCAGTGTTGCCCTCAAAACCATCCATTTCTGTCAACAACTGGTTAAGAGTTTGTTCCCTTTCATCATTACCACCACCGATACCAGCACCACGTTGTCTACCCACCGCATCAATTTCATCAATAAAGATAATACAGGGAGCGTTTTCCTTAGCTTTTTTGAATAAGTCGCGAACGCGGGAAGCACCCACACCCACAAACATTTCCACAAATTCCGAACCAGAAATACTGAAAAATGGAACACCAGCTTCACCAGCGATCGCCTTGGCCAACAAAGTTTTACCAGTTCCCGGAGGGCCAACTAACAGCACACCTTTAGGAATTCGCGCTCCCACTGCAGTGAATCGTTCTGGTTTTTTGAGGAAAGTCACAACTTCTTGTAATTCTTCTTTGGCCTCATCAACTCCAGCCACATCATCAAATAGTACACCTGTCTTCGCCTCCATGGAGAAGCGGGCCTTAGACTTACCAAAATTCATTGCTTGTCCAGGGCCACCAGGAACATTACTGGAGCGACGGAAGAGGAAAAATAGACCGACAATTAATAAAACTGGGAAAACCAAATTTCCTAATAATCCCCATATTGCCCCTTCATTGCGTGGGGGATGAGTGTCAAAACTAATATTTGCTTCTCGTAGACGAGAAATTAGGTCTGGGGAATTAGCTGGTAAATCTACTCTTAATCGTTGGACCCGATTATCTAGTTCTGGATCTACTGCTTCAACGATAGCTGTACGGCCACCTTCATAAAGGTCTACACTTGTCACTCGGTCTGCTTGTAAGTAGTCCAAGAATCGACCATAGCTCATCCGGGTACTAGCGGTATTGCTACCCATGTTTGCTACTGTCGGGGAAAATGCTCCTTGCCAAATGAAAAAACCTATGACTAGAGCTGGTAAGCTCCAAAGTACAATTGTTCTCCAAGAAATTTTCATAAATTATTGGCCTCTTTTAGTAAAATTGAATTGAAATAGTTGGTGTAAAAAATTACACTTTTGATATTTTTGCCCACCTGACTTGATTGAAGGCGGAGAGTCCCAAATATAACTATTTGGCTCCCTGTTGCCTCTTCTAGAGGAGCTTTCCTAGGGAATACTCGGCAAACGCTAACAATGTACCTACCATTCTTTGGGGTCAACCATTTCAGGTTTAAAGGTTTGCTCCACAGGTAAGCCAGGGCAGTTTTGGGGGTCTCCCCCATCAGCTACTGGAACTAACACCGTTAGTCCAGTGGCCAAGAAATACTCATAATCTTAACTAAATGTAACTTAACAATAGACATTAGGGCAACTACTTGGACTTCCAGAACAAATCTCCTGGCATTGACACAAACAAATTAGGGGAGTAGAAATTCCTTTAGAGTTATCCCCGATGGAAGCAATCTTAGGCTAGGGTTAGCAACATATATATTTAGAAGAGAATATTTAATTTCTAAGGCTTTGATGAGAAAATAAGTGAAGGGTATGATCAAGAATATTAAGAAGGAAGTATTAATTTAAGGTTAAATCTCTAAATTAATATCTAAATTAATATTAAGTCATTTTGTCAGAAGTAGGGAATTACTCTAGTTCCCTAGATGTTTCACTTGCCAGTGAAGTGAGGCACGGTCAAAAAATCAACTTTTTTCCTCTTCCTTTTCCTTTATATGTGCTAAACATTTTTAACTTAAGATGCTAAGTTTGTGGAAAGTTATTTTAATTAACTTAGAAATTCTTATAATAATTCCTGAAAAGTTTCATTAACCTGTTCAATTAATGGAGCTTCGTGAAACTATGCTTTAATAATAATTTTGATCAGACTAATATCTAATATTATATTTAGTTAGCTATATGTCCTCGACTCAAAAGAACAGGTTTGACCAAAAACCTATCTGGGGGAATTCTGAAAATCTCCACTTTTCGATCACTCGGTTGAAAATAATCCCTTGTTAAAACAAGTGTGAAATAGAGGAATGTCTCACGCCTGATATGGTAATCTCCTCGTATTGCAGAAGTGAAGATGTAAAAGTATAGACTGTGTATTCTCCAGTTGACTGAAACTTCTGAAAGTACTTTACTTCTAAATTCTATGTTAATTTTATTCGCTTAATACCGTAGGTCTTAATTCATTTATAACTTAGGATTTTTAACAACGGTAGTGTTTTGATTTAAAAATTTAGTGAGGTAATACAACCTAATGGTTATTAAACAGCCAGCAGCAGCAATGCTGACCCAGAAACCACCTAGTGTCCATAAAAAAACAATCCTGAGTGTGGACTTAGGACGGACAGCTAGTAAAGCTTGTGTTAGTCGGACTCCAAATGGTGTAGTTTTCATTCCAGCTAATGTCAAACAATTAAGTTTAGAACAAGTAAGATCGGGTAATTTTGAGTCTAAACCTACAGACCCACTATTAGATATGTGGCTGGAATATCAAGGCTCTGGATACGCTGTAGGTCAATTGGCTGCTGATTTTGGGGCCAATCTATTCGGTGATGAACGCTCTTTTGCCAAGTCCAAAGTCGAAGATGCTCTCATTAAAATTTTGGCCTGTGCTGGTTATTTTCAGCTCAAAGGCGAATTTTCAGTTGTGATGGGTTTACCATTTTATTCCCAAGAGCAATTTGAAAAGGAAAAGGAACAGATTGTTAGTCAATTACAATGTCCTCATAAAATGTCTTATCGAGGTAGCGAACCTACCGAAATTAGAATTAATAAGGTTTGGATCATGCCAGAGGGGTATGGTAGTTTGCTATGGTGTGAAGCTAACAACGGCAAGGAATTTCAGCCAGAGTTACCTAAACTATCTCTTGCTATTGTTGATATTGGCCATCAGACTACAGACTTTTTAATGGTAGACCGTTTTCGGTTTGCTAGAGCTGCTTCTAAGAGTGAACCTTTTGCCATGAGCCAATTTTATGAAGATGTGGCTTCTAAGATTGAGGGATCAGATGCTCAGTCTTTATATTTGCTAGAAGCAGTCCATAAACCAGAAGGCCAGCGTTCCTACCGTCCCAGAGGAGCGACAAAACCTATTAATCTTGATGGCGTTGTGCCTGAGTTGCGTAAAGTTTTTGCAGCTAAACTCTGTGACCGTTTGATTAAGTGGCTACCAGAAAGGGTGACAGATGTTGTTATGACTGGCGGTGGTGCAGAATTTTTCCAGGAAGATTTGGAAAGGTTATTACAAGAGGCAGGTCTCAATGCTCATTTAGCTCAACCACCTAGAGAAGCAAATGCTCTGGGACAATATATTTATGAAGAGGCTCAA
>NZ_JAAHGK010000223.1:0-7456 GCF_010672505.1 Okeania sp. SIO2B9
TTCTAGACGATCGAAGTATGTACGAAAAAATAACTCCCCCAACCACAGGTTCTAAAGTCAGTTTCAGCAACGGTCAACCTAATGTTCCAGACGACCCCATTATCCCATTTATTCGGGGCGATGGTACAGGGGTAGATTTATGGCCAGCATCTCAAAAAGTCTTTGATGCCGCGATCGCTACTGCCTATGGAGATAAACGCAAAATCAATTGGTTTAAGGTTTACGCTGGTGACGAAGCTTGTGAAAAATATGGCACTTTCCAATATTTGCCGGAAGATACTCTCAACGCTATTAAAGAATACGGTATTGCCATTAAGGGTCCTTTGACAACTCCTATCGGTGGGGGTATTCGCTCCTTAAATGTGGCATTGCGTCAAATTAACGATTTATATGCTTGTGTTCGCCCTTGTAGGTATTACACAGGTACCCCTTCTCCTCACAAAAGTCCGGAAAAATTAGATGTGATTATTTATCGGGAAAATACCGAAGATATTTATTTAGGAATAGAATGGCGCGAGGGTACTGATATTGCTAGTAAGTTGATTGACATTTTAAACAAAGAATTAATTCCTGCTACTCCCGAACATGGCAAAAAGCAAATTCGCCTCGACTCGGGTATCGGTATTAAACCTATTAGTAAAACTGGTTCGCAACGGTTAGTTAAACGTGCCATCCAAAATGCTTTACGTTTACCCAAGTCAAAACAAATGGTAACTTTGGTGCATAAGGGTAATATTATGAAGTACACTGAAGGTGCATTTCGTGACTGGGGTTATGAATTAGCAACTACTGAATTTCGGACTGAATGTGTGACGGAAAGAGAATCTTGGATTCTTTCTAATAAGGAAGAAAATCCTAATATTAGTAGTGAAGAAAATGCTCGAAAAATTGACCCTGGTTATGATGCTTTAACAGCAGAAAAAAAAGCTGAAATCTGTCAAGAAGTTGAGGATGTATTAGGAGCTATTTGGGATAGTCATGGGGATGGAAAATGGCAAGATAAAATAATGGTAAATGACCGTATTGCTGATAGTATTTTCCAACAAATTCAAACTAGACCAGGGGAATATTCTATTCTGGCAACTATGAATTTGAATGGGGATTATTTATCTGATGCTGCTGCTGCTATTGTTGGTGGTTTAGGTATGGGGCCTGGTGCTAATATTGGTGATGAATGTGCTATTTTTGAGGCGACCCATGGCACTGCACCAAAACACGCAGGTTTAGATAGAGTTAATCCTGGTTCTTTGATTCTTTCTGGTGTGATGATGTTGGAATATATGGGTTGGCAAGAAGCTGCTGATTTGATTAAAAAAGGTCTTGAGGTTGCTATTTCTAATGGTGAAGTAACTTATGATTTGGCAAGGTTAATGGAACCACCTGTAGAAGCTTTAAAATGTTCTGAGTTTGCTGATGCAATTATCAAACATTTTAAAGATTAGATAAGTGTTAGGTGTTCAACAATTAATAAGTAATAATTAACAATTACTTCTCCTTGAAAAGAAGAGGATTGACTAAAAGGAAATTTTTTTCTTCTTTCTTCTTTAAAGGAGAGGCTTTAAACCTTAATTATTCGGTAAATAATAGGTACAAATGTTATTCATCTAGTGTCGCTACGCGGAAGTCAAAAGTCAAAAGTATTGATTTGTAATTGTTTTAGGATTTTGTAACTGGTCAATTATTTCCGCAATTCTGCACTAGTACTATTAACTTTTCAGCTAATACCTGATATGGCAGAAGAAAGTTTTTGTTATCTAGGAGATTTAGTATTTCATATTAGCTTTTGATATATCCGCGCCCTTTCCTTCGATTATACACAGGCGTAAGAATTAAAAATAAAATCAATTCTTATCTATAAATTATCAATTATTTTTTCTGTTCCCTGTTCCCTGTTCTCTCTTTTCTGAAAATATCTATTGCTATATCTTAAAGCTTAATATTTAAAAAATTATTCAGTTATGTCAAATCTTCTCGAACAAGCAAAAACAGCTAGCCAAGAAAAAAATTGGTCTTTAGTTAATCAGTATTTACAGCAATTTTTATTAGCATCTCAAAAGACCTGTGTTGATTGGTTAGAAAATGCCGATTTAGATGTGGTGCTCGACCTAGCAATAACAGTTCTGAAAAATGGAGATTTTCAAGAAAGATGGGATATTTATAAACTATTTAAGCAGATTGGTAAACCAGCGATCGCTCCATTAATTGAAATGGTTCAAGATGAAGATTTAGACTTAGAAAGACGTTGGTTTGTAGCTCGGATATTGGCAGATTTTAACAGTGAGGAAGTTCGAGAAGCTCTGAAAAATATAATTATTAGTTCAGAGGCGAAAGATTTACAAGAAATAGCAGCAGATACTTTGGCAATTTTAGGAGATTCAGCAGTTGATATTTTAACAGATTTATTGGCCAAGCCAGATTCACGATTATTAGCAACAAAAGCTTTAGCTAAAATTAATTCTTCTAGCACCATAACACCGTTATTAACTGTAGTAAAAGACGGCAATTATGAAGTTAGAAAAAATGCTATTACTGCCTTGAGTAATTACCATGATTCTCGGTTGCCTTTTGTCTTAATTTCGGCTTTAAAAGATACAGTAGCTCAAGTTAGAAAAGAAGCAGTAATAGGGTTAAGTTCTTATGATAATTTACACGAAGAATTAAGTTTGGTGAAGTTGCTACAACCTTTACTGTGGGATATTAATTTTGAAGTTTGTCAACAAGTGGCGATCGCTATAGGAAAAATCGGTACAAATACAGCAGCAACGGCTTTATTTGAACTTTTACAAACAACGAATGTTCCTGTTTTTTTAAAGCTGGATGCAGTGCGTGCTTTAAGTTGGGTTGAAACTCAAGTATCTGTGGAATATCTACAAAGTTTACTCGGAGATAATTTATTAGTTGCAGTTGAACATCAACCACAAATTGTTAATGAAATTATTACAGCATTAGGTAAAATTGAGCGTCAGGAATTAAAGCCAAAAGCTACAGAAATTTTGATTGAATTTCTCAGAAGTAATAATTCAGTTTTAGAAAGCGTCCGTGTCAAAAATTCTTTAGTTTTAGCATTGGGATATTTGGGAGATATTCGCGCTCTAGATTATCTCATTCAGTTATTAGAAGAAAATGATGCTAGTGTTAGGCTTCATTGTATAGCAGCATTGAAAAAATTAGATTCAGAAAGAGCATATCAACAACTTATTTATTTATCTCAAAAAGCAAACATCAAATATGAGTTAAAAACAGGAATAGCTACAGCTATTGCTGAATGGAATTATTAAGAAGGTGTTAGGTAAGCATTCAGCATTCAGCACTTCAGCAGTCAGCACTTCAGCTATGAGTTATTAACTTATTATCTTGGCAGAAGGAATTAGTATTCAAGAGAAATGAAAAATTATCTTTTTATTTTGGGTTTAATACCCTACCGTCCACACGGTGTTTACAATTGGTTGGGCTTTGTAGACAGGAAGTGGCAGGTCGTTGACTATCCCCATCCATTTTTTCTTCCTTCTTATTTCTTCTTTCTTCCTTCTTCAATCAGTAAAATTATTGGCTCGAATTAGTATTAATTATCAGTTATTTAAGCACTGAGATAAACAGTTTTCATCCTGGATTGACTAACTGAGTCAAAACTATGTTATTATATGATTATCTGAGGTATAATTTGCCCCTATTTTTAGCTCTAATTCCAGGGATAATACCAATTTGATAAATTTTTGCTAAAAATAACTAGGATATTTCTGAGGAGTCAACCCACCCCTCGCCCCTCCCCCTCCTGGGAGGGGAAGTCAGGAGTCACACGGGAATGGCTTCAATACCATTTTTTACCTATGTAATTCTCTTTTTTGTCAAAGGGACATCTCCTTTAAAGTCTTTTAATAATGCTTATTATTCGTAACATTCTTTTTTCAAAATGGTATAACTTAAAATCCTGAATCCCCTATTAATAAAATGAAATACTGGAAATCAGGTAAACAACTACAAAATGGCAAATATATAATTCAAGACCTGCTTGGTATTGGCGGTTTCGGTATTACTTATCGTGCTTTAGAACAAAGCTCTAATCAATTAGTTGCGATTAAAACTCTCAATTATCGAGTACAACGTAAACCCAATTTTGACAAACATCAAGAAAATTTTTTAAATGAAGCCTTATGTTTAGCAAAATGCCGTCATCCCAATATTGTAGAAGTTCATCGCCTTTTTAAAGAAAATAAATTATGGTGCATGGTGATGGAATATATAGATGGGGATGACTTAGGAATTTATCGTGAAGAGCAACACGGAGTTATATCAGAAAGTAAAGCAATACATCTAATTAAACAAGTAGGAGAAGCACTAACATTTATACATAATCAAGGATTTTTGCATCGGGATGTTAAACCTCAAAATATTCTGCTACGTCGAGATACTTTAGAAGCAGTATTAATTGATTTTGGTTTAGCACGAGAATTTAATAGCGGCAGCGTACAAACTCATACAACAGATAGTACATTGTATTTTGCACCAATTGAACAATACGAAAGACGAGCAAAACGGGGAGCTTTTACTGATATATATGCTCTAGCAGCAACTCTATACGTTTTATTGACAGGTGAAATGCCAACACCAGCAAAAGTCAGACAAGAAGGAAAAATACCATTAATTCCACCAAAAAAATATAATTCCCAAATTAGCGATCGAGTCAATGATGCAATTATTAAAGGCATGAAATTAGAGCCAGAAGAACGGCCTCAATTTGTTGCTGAATGGTTAACTTTATTGTCACCACTAGAAGAATTTGTCATAACTAATTTACCCTCTACTTTGCCAGCAACTCTGCCAATAATTTCCGACACTCCTCCCGAATTACTAACTGTTGATTCTAGTTTTGAACTCGAATTGCAAACTTTTAAATTTGAATATTTAACAATCAAAATAAACCCAAAAGGCGAAATAATTGAAACCCAAAAAGATCAACGGGAAACTCAACAATTTATTGAAAATATCGCCAATGATATTTTCCTAGAAATGGTATCTATTCCTGGCAATACTTTCTTAATGGGTTCCTCAAAAACAGCAGCAGAAAAATGGGAAACAGAAAGTCCACAACATCAAGTTACAATAACACCTTTATTTGTTAGCAAATATCCCATTACTCAAGCACAGTGGCAAGCAATAATGGGCAAAAACCCAGCTTATTTCAAAGGAGAAAATAGACCAGTAGAAATGGTGTCTTGGTATAACGCAATTGAATTTTGTCGTCAGCTATCTGCTCAAACTGGAAAAACTTATCGGTTACTATCAGAAGCAGAATGGGAATATATTTGTCGTGGAGAAACAACTACATTATTTTACTTTGGTAATAGTCTGATAACTGACCTAGCAAACTATAATGGCGAAGAAGCTTATGCTTGTTCATTGCAACAAAATTATCGTGAACAAACAACAGATGTAGGTAGTTTTCCACCCAATGCTTTTGGATTATACGATCTTCATGGCAATGTCTGGGAGTGGTGTGCCGACCCCTGGCATAATAATTATCAGGGTGCTCCTTCAGATAGTAATGTGTGGGAGAAAGATGGCAATTATAACTACAGAATGTTGAGAGGAGGAGGATACTTGAATTATTCTAAAGGTTGTCGTAGTGCAAACAGAAATTGGAAAACTCCCAGAAGTAAGTGTAAGTCAGTAGGTTTTAGAGTGGCAGTTTCTCATATTTTTTCAATTTAGGAATGAAGATACTTTAGAGGAAAAACTGACTATTTTGATGTTCTAGTCCCTATGCTTTACTTGACATATCACAAATATTTTTGGAGGTACAGGCAAAAAAATTAACAAAAAATAAAATCTTGGTAAATTCCTCATGGATAAGTTGGAATTTAAAATTTTATTGAAAAAAATTAATTTTTGTAACTTTCAAATCCCCGACCGAAATTTGTCAGCTCTCCCCACCTAAATATTTAGATAATATTTAGCAAAAATTTTATGGGAGAGTTTGACCGAAAACTATAGCAAATATTGAATTGGTTAGAACATAGTAGTTTCTAATTCTAGAATTTATGACTTAATTTGTGTCAGAAATTTAGTCATCAACAATTTGAGCCCAATCAGGGAAAGAAGGAGGAAAGAAATTAATATCATAGTCGGACTCTTCCCACTCATTAACCCACAATGGCACTACTCCCACCCCTTGTATAGGAGTTCTAGAAAAAACCCTTTCCCCACATTCAACAGTATGAAATATCTGTTTGAGGGTATCTCCTAAATTAAGGGCTAAACTTAATAGCTCATCCAATTCAGGAGCAACCCTCTTCACTCTTGGTTTGTCCTCCTCAGCCCACAGGAGTTTTAGGGACTTAAGAGATCTGGGACTGAGTTGACTTCGATAGTAAACACGCTTAAGTTGGGCCACAGGTTCTAGACTCCTTTCTACCCGGCGAATTTGCTGTAACCGGAGATAGTGCCACTCTGCCAAATGCTTTCGGTCTTCAGGAGGTATTTTCCCTTTACTAGAGGAGTGTTGGAAGGCATATTTTGCGCAACTACAACCAAGATTAGCTAACAAATGGATTAATTGTCTTTCTTTAGGAGTGGCTTGTCTTCTTTCTGCAGTTCTTGTAATAACCCTTTTTCTTCGTGTAGTAGTCGTTGTGTCCATCATTTTTCGATAATAGTAATCAGAACATCATACAAGGATAATCTAGGGTAGAATCCTAATTAGTAACATATAGTTCTACCCATATCTGAATATCCACTCTAATTTGTCTTTACTGTCTCCAGGAAGTTATTTCGGCCTTCGTGATTATTTTTTATTTTCCACTTCTTCCGTTTCACCATCTTCATCAGTGCCTTCATAACTAATTATCTGACTCTTTTCAATGGTACTCTCAGTAGATGGCCTCAAATTATAGGCTGTGGCCTTTGGTAGTTGGCAAAACGTCAAGCCTGCGGAGGCCATTAACCCAAAAATGATAATATTCTGTTTCATAGTAGTAGATGAACCCTGTTTAGTTGTTTTAGATAGACTCGCGATGCTCTGCAACCTGTAAAAAGTGGGTTGTTGCAAAAGACCTCTTGTCTTCCGATGAACCAGTCTGCAATTATAAAAGAAGCATAGGCACGACCTGATGGATCACAAAAGCCGGAAGTGAGGTGTTAGTAGTCTTAATCACTATTTTCTCCCCAATCCTGCTATTTGGGATGTGGAGACTAAGCCATTAGGGAGTTAAACCATCAGGTAATTAGTCCATCTAGGAGTTATCCATCAGGGGCATCTACTATTTCATTTAACTATCAGGGTGTATCTCCATCTGCAGTTCTGAACTGGCTGTTTATTGTCCAAATAGACAGCTTTTTTTTTTCACTATTCTCTAGCAAAGAAAGACAGAATTAGGAGGAAGGAGGAAACTAAAGTCCCAAACTTTTAATCCGGTCTTTTTAACTTCTAGAGTCGATATTGGGTTTAAATATTCTAAAC
>NZ_JAAHGK010000224.1:0-7138 GCF_010672505.1 Okeania sp. SIO2B9
GGCGTTGCTGAGTGGTAATGATTTTGAGATTAACTTTGGGCGCAAAACATCAGTTTTTCAATTTTACCTTCAGCTAATAGACATCTCCAAGAATCAAAAATCAATATCTATATCCCAAAGAAATTATCAATTCTTTCCCCTCCTGGGAGGGGGAGGGGCGAGGGGTGGGTTCCCTACTGCCTACAGCAAAGCTGCCTACTCCCTATGGGTGGAGTAGATGTCTAATTATCATTACATTTAAGCAACGCCTTTTTTTCTATTAACCGTCCGACAAATCAAACAATCGGTTCTAGTTTTACTTCTGGATTCGGTGTAAATATATCTACATCTATACCGATATAATTAACTTTAATTTTCTCTGACAGACATCCTTTTTCAATTAGTTGAGAGCGGATCAATTCAGAAACAGCAATAAAATAGTCCGCTTCTTGAAATAGGCGATCGCGATTCCTAAAATATAATTATCGAAAAAATTGACCGCGATTTTTGACAAAATCCCAGGTCTGTGCATAAAAACTTTGAGATTGATTTAGGGTTATTTCTGTGGTAGCATAATAACCATGAAAAGTTACAATGAGGGGTATGTTTAACTTTTTTGCTAGTGGCAGTGCTAAAACCCCATCCAGACCAAAATGAGCGTGAATTAACTGAGGCGATAAATCTTGCAAAGATTTCAGCCAGCGAGGATGGATAAAACCAGTTAATTTGTAGGCTGTTTTCCAGAGACCAGGAGGAGAGGCTAAGTAACCCAGAATAATCGCTCTATCCTGGGGAATCATTGATTTGGCAGTGAAAAAGCCAGATGAGCCAACGTAGAATCCTTGATAGGATGAAAAATTCTCCACTTGTGCGGGGATAAAAGTTTCTGATTAGGGAATTAATTGGTCGCGATAGATAATTACTATTGGTTTCATTAGTTGCTTTGGCAAAAAAGAGCGATATTAGACTTTTTTATGTCCTGTAAAATTATCAACATTGGCAAACAATTCTTTCAGTTTCAGCAAAGAATAAATATATTTGTAGTTAGTAAATTTTTTTTCAAATTAAATCTTGCTTATTTATATCTAAATGTAAAACCACCAAAAATATAAAGTTTGTCATTAATAACTGTTGTCGCACTTTCTAGGAGTGGGGTAGGAAGTGGAGCGCCTATCTTCCATAACCTGTGAGGGAGCATCCAATTTTCAAGTGTTTGTGTGATTGAGACCATAATTAATTGTTATAAGTAATTTTTTTGAGCAACTAAAAATTTAATTGTTTTTAGTTTGCTAACCTATAGCTTCAGTAGATGCTGCTTTCTCTTTAATTTTTTCCGCAAATTCCAACATTTTTCCCTTGCTTTTTCTGTAGCTATTTTTAATCGAGTTTGGTCAACTTTCATTTTCTTTCAAAACAGGGATAATTTTTTCCTGATAACTATGGATAATATCTCCCGAATTAGCTGAACTGGGAGGTAATTACAGACTTTATCAGTCTATTACCTCCTTAATAACATAAAAAATAAATCTCAACTATCAATAAAGCTTGGTTAAAGCTGCTTCTACTTTTGGAGGTAAACGGCGCATGATTTTGCCTTTTTCTCGGTCAACAGTTACTAATGTTACTCTGGCTGTAACATATAATTCTTTACCATCCAAAGATTGAATTTGGTAATCCCAGTCTAGTTTGACTCCTTGAGTATTTGTCATGCGAGTCCTGACTGCAACTACCATCCCAAACTTGACCGCTTTGTGATAACGTACTGAAAGTTCTACCACTGGTAAATCGCAACCAAGGTTAACCAACTCAGCATACTCAATACCAATAGAACGCAAACTTTCTATTCGTGCCTCCTCCATCCAGGAAATATAAGTCCCATGCCAAACAACACCAGCATAATCAGTGTGATGAGGATGAACTCGGACTATATATTCAAACCAAGCATCTGATTTCTGAGTAGATTGATTTTCAATCGCACTTGTGGGTAACTGAGATTGAGATTGTTCTGATGAGGCCACTTTACAAAATTTGCTAAAACGCTACATTTCTCAAAGTTATCATGGGTACAGGAGATTTATGCTATTTTTAAACGTTATTATTTGCTGATTCACTCAATTAAAAAATGATAAACAAAATTTTGTTAGCTGTTGCTGGTCGGGGACTATGTGAGCAGATGCTCAATATGTTGATGGACATCCCTTACTTCCAAGTAGCATCTGTGACTGTCTTGCACGTTGTCCCCCCTCAACCTAGTGCAGAAGGTATGTCTGCTAAGTTAGAAGAAGGTGGAAAAATCCTGGCAGAGGCTGTTCAATCTTTAAAAATAGATCCAAAAAAAGTTAATCCCCGACTTAAACAAGGAGACCCCAAGGATATTGTTTGTCAAGTAGCTGATGAAGAAGAATCTGAACTAATTATTATGGGTTCCCGGGGCTTAGGCAAACTGCAAGCTATTTTGGAAAATTCTGTTAGTCAATATGTTTTCCAGTTAACTTCCCGTCCAATGCTACTTGTGAAAGACGATATCTACGTTAAAAAAATCAGGCGGGTGATGGTAGCTCTAAATTCATCAGAAGGAGGAAAAAGTTCTCTACAGTTGGCTATTTCCTTAGTGAATCAAATTCCTGGGGGACAATTAATTTTGAGTCATGTTAAGAAAGATCCCAGTGGAAAATCAATGCAAGATTATACTGCCGATGCAGAAAAAGACCCTGTTGTAGCTGAAGCTGCAGCAGAAGCAAAAAAAATGGGTATTCAATATCGCTGTGTTGCTGCCAGTGGTAAACCTGGTCCAGAAATTTGTAAAATTTCCCAGGATTTGAATGTAGACCTATTGATATTGGGCTCACCAGACCGCCGTCCATCCAGTGCTAAGAATCTTGTGGACCTTGATAAACTATTAGGAAATTCTCTATCGGATTATGTGCGAGTTTATGCCAATTGTCCTGTATTGTTAGCTCGCCAGAGTAGTAGTTAGGGTTTGCTGAAAAAGTCTTTTTGTCAAGGTAGGAGTCAGGAGTCAGGAGTCAGGAGTCAGGAAGAACAGGGTATTATCAGGAGGTAGTCGGAAGAACTGTCCCCTCATTTTTCTGCCCTCTAATGCCCAAAATATTAACTTTTGAAGCTTGAGACATCTCAAACTAGGCACTTTTTTCGACCCTAAAAAGACTAAAGCCAATATCAGTCAATGCTTTGAGATTTAATCAGCAGAGCAATAATTAGAAAAAAACGGCAAAGTAGGAGGACAATTTTTTAAATTATGCTCCTACTCTGAGTGTGTAAACTGCTAAATTTTTAGCTTTCGTTGTTACCAGTTTGAATATACAAAATGATTAAGAAAACGGCTGGCACAAATATGAACAAAATGGTTGCCACAAAGCCTAAATCATTAACTGCCATGATTAACCCACCTTGAATTGAAAAAAACCACAAGGTTAAGAATACCATTATTTGCTATTTGCGCTTTGGTTTTGTTTTAATAGTTACAGGACCGTTAACCATGGTTTGACAAGCTAATCTATAAGAAGGGGGTTTCTTCTTCAACTTTTTTTCTTCCACTGGAGTACGGGGTGAAAGATTTTCCAGACCTTCAACAACCTCTACAATACAGGTACCACATTGTCCATAGCCTCCGCAATTCATCATTTTTCCTGTAAAGGTGTAGAGGTCAATGCGGTTTTCTAGAGCCTTGATTCTTAAATTTGCTCCATCAGCAGCAATTATTTCCTGGTTTTCTTGTTCAAATTTGATGTTGGCCATTATGAATTATTAACTTATATTGAGATTGGTAATTCTAAAAAAATGTTAACTAATGTTGAGAAGTTTAATATCATATTCAGTTGAATACTCATAAATAACTTAGCTAGGAGTCAGGAGTCAGGAGTCAGGAGTCAGGAGTCAGGAGTTAAAAGTCAGTAGGAATAAAGGGTGAGAGTGGGAATTATCTGGGGATATTCTGGCATTTTATGTCTGCATTGAATGGAAGTAGAAAGTGCGTTGATTGTATAGGCGGATTTTATGTAATATCAAATCCGTTTAATTCGGTATAAAAAAATGTTCCATCTTCAACCATTACCAAATATTTCTCGATCTCCCCATCTCCCCATCTAATTACACCGATGCTACCGGATTTGATATAACTTGTTCTGTTGGAAGAAGACAGAAGAAAAAGCCACTATAAAACTCAGAGAAAGCAATATTTGGTTGTCCTGCTCGCGTAATAAAGATATATATTTTTTAATTTCTTCCCACACTCCCCACACTCTATCTACCATTACTATGCACCACAACCCAATATTTTTTCCTCTTGCTTCTTGCTTCTTGCTTCTTGCTTCTTGCTTCTTCAAGGAGTATCTGACAAATCTCCACCAGGAAGATTACTAACAGCTCGCTGTAGCTCTGACAAAGAACGGTTATAGTCAATAATTGCAGTTAGCAAATTATTCTCAGCTCTGGTCAAGTCTGTCTCAGCATTAATAACCTCCAACTGAGTTCCCACACCTGCTTGAAATCTTAGTCGCGCCAAACGTAAAGCCTCTTTGGCCTGTTCCACGCCTAATTCTGCTGTAGAAATATTCTCAAAACTGGCTTCCAAACCAAAAAAGGCTTGTTCAACTTCACGACGAACCTGATTTCTAACTTGCTCAAACCGATTTTCTGCAATATCTTGATCTAGAATACTCTGTCTAGCAGCTGCCCTAGCTGCACCACCATCAAAGAAATTCCATCTAAAGTTGAATCCTACTGTAGTTCCATCGGCCCAACCTCTTGCAGCAAAAGGGCTTAAGTTATCAGTAGTTAACGCCAACACATTGTAAGTGGCAAAGAAATTTAAGCTTGGCCTGATGGCTGAGAGAGCTAATTTTCGTTGCTCATCGCTTAAGTCTCTTTGTACCAACTGCTGTTCTAACTCAGCTCGGTTTTGAAAAGCAGACACAATTGTTTCATCTAAAGATAGAGGCCAAGACCCTGCTGGCTCAATTGGGTCAGCAGCCGTTAAATTGATTAACTGACTTATATTCAATCTTTCCACTAAGCGACGTTGAGCAGTACGCTGGTCTCGAAATGCATTTGTCAGATTTTGTTGTTCGTTTGACAATGTTACTTGAGCTTGCAGTACATCAAACCTAGTTCCAACTCCAGCTCTTTCTAAAGCTTCTGCATCCTCTAAACTTTTTCTAGCGTTAGCCACAGCAGCTTCCCCAATTCTGACTCGTCCATCTGATTCTTGTAGATCGTAGTATTCATCAGATACATCAAAGCGTAATTGTTCTGAAACTCTTTCTAACTCTAGTTCTCGGAGGTGCATTTGTTCTCTAGCAATTCCAATTCTAGCAGAACGAGCTTTACCAAGGCCAAGGTCATAGTCAAATCGAAATGTATTATCAAAAGTCGTGACTGGGAAATTTTGAATATCTGTGTCTATAAACTCTGTACCTCTACTTTCTGCAAGTCGTTGTTGAGCTTTTGCCTGTAAATCACCACTAGCACTTTCTATACGTTGTAGGGCTGATTCAAAAGTTAGGCTGGGCCACAGAGCAGCTTGAGCTTCTCGCATACTTGCTCTGCTTCTTTCAACTTCTAATTGAGCAATTTCTATTTCTGGATTATTGCGTCTGGCTAAATCAATGGCTTGTTCTAAAGTAATTGGTATGGTTTCTTCTATCTGTACTTCTTCGGGGGTAATTGGAAAGTTTAATGGGTTAGAAGATTTTGGTTGAATTTGAGGGGGAGGATTTGTTTTTAAGGTTCCGTCTGGTACTGGTGGGGGAAAACTTTCTGTTGTTTGTTGAACAATGATAAAGCCACTATTTGTTGATGAGGGTTTTTGATTTTCTACTCTGGCTAAGTTAGGAACAGTATTGTTGTTTGGAGTTTGATTGAGACCTGTGGTTATCTGGGCTGATTTTTTCTGTGTTGAAGTATTCCCAAAAGTAGGTGGATTATGAATTGTTGTGGCTGAATTTCGATTATTTCTACCGGGCAATCTTAGGGGATGAGTTAAGCCTAATGCTTGGGTTTCAGTCTGTGCTAAGTCATTGACTGTTTCCATTATCGGTGCTCGATTGATGCTTGTCATTACTCGGTAAGAATTTCCTAGAATTGAATTTCTTTCCGATGTTGTTTTGGGATTATTTGTTTCGTTTTCTTGATTCGGTTGTAAATTTGTCTGAAATTTTGCTGTTTCAATTTTAGGATTTTCTGCTTTTGGTTTTGACTGTAGCAAATCTAATAAACTAGAATTTGATTTCTCTAATTCAACCAATTTTTTTGATTCTACATTAAATTTTTCAGCCCCTTTACCAGCGAGAATAATTGACTGTTGAAATTCTGTTTCGTTACCCGGATTAATTTCTGCTGCTCTATGAGAATTACCAGACTTTGACTGTAGCAAATCTAATAAACTAGAATTTGATTTCTCTAATTCAACCAATTTTTTTGATTCTACATTAAATTTTTCAGCCCCTTTACCAGCGAGAATAATTGACTGTTGAAATTCTGTTTCGTTACCCGGATTAATTTCTGCTGCTCTATGAGAATTACCAGACTTTGACTGTAGCAAATCTAATAAACTAGAATTTGATTTCTCTAATTCAACCAAATTTTTCGATTCTACATCAAATTTTTCAGCCCCTTTACCAGCGAGAGTAATTGATTGTTGAAATTCTGTTTCGTTACCCGGATTAATTTCCGTTTCTACCTCATAATTATCTGAATTTGACTGTAATAAATCTAATAAACGAGAATTTGATTTCTCTAATTCAACCAATTTTTTTGATTCTACATTAAATTTTTCAGCCCCTTTACCAGCGAGAGTAATTGACTGTTGAAATTCTGTTCCTTTACCAGGACTAACATCTGCTTCTCTGTGATAATTATCTGAATTTGACTGTAATAAATCTAATAAACTAGAATTTGATTTCTCTAATTCAACCAAATTTTTCGATTCTACATCAAATTTTTTAGCCCCTTTACCAGCGAGAGTAATTGATTGTTGAAATTCTGTTTCGTTACCCGGATTAATTTCCGTTTCTACCTCATAATTATCTGAATTTGACTGTAATAAATCTAATAAACGAGAATTTGATTTCTCTAATTCAACCAATTTTTTTGATTCTACATTAAATTTTTCAGCCCCTTTACCAGCGAGAGTAATTGA
>NZ_JAAHGK010000224.1:7238-7456 GCF_010672505.1 Okeania sp. SIO2B9
CTACCTCATAATTATCTGAATTTGACTGTAATAAATCTAATAAACGAGAATTTGATTTCTCTAATTCAACCAATTTTTTTGATTCTACATTAAATTTTTCAGCCCCTTTACCAGCGAGAGTAATTGATTGTTGAAATTCTGTTTCGTTACCCGGATTAATTTCCGTTTCTACCTCATAATTATCTGAATTTGACTGTAATAAATCTAATAAACGAGAA
>NZ_JAAHGK010000225.1:0-7449 GCF_010672505.1 Okeania sp. SIO2B9
ATTCGACCCGTAAACATACAGGCTCGATGAGGCAACTGGGGCAAATGAAGCGCTCAAAATCTCAAAGTGCGGACTTTGTTGACGGGGACTTAGAAACCCCGTCCGTCTACACGGCGGGGTAGTTCATGATGGGATTTCGTCAGTGTACGCCACGTTTGCGCGATCGAGATGGGAATATGCAAGGACGATCTTTAATCAAAGATTTTTCTTCTGGCTATATCCAGCGGGTGATGCACTTATTCCCGAAGCAGGGTGACTGCGAACCCTGGTTCTACCCGCAGAACTACCAGCGTGACAAGAAAATGATTCGTCATGGGGCACTTGAAGATGGTGCGTTGATATTTAGCAACAAGGAAACATAACTTTAACGCCCCTACAGAATTTATTTTTGTAATGGGGATGCGTGAGCAACTCTCCAAAAATATTGCGCCTTAAAAGGCGGGGTTGCACGACCCATATTATCAGGAATTACGCACCAAGCGCCATATATTGTAGGGGCGAATGGCATTCGCCCCCTACTGATAGCGCACTGTCTAAGAATTTGCGTAAGTCCTGATCTTATCTGGATAATTAGTTATTGTATGATGAGAGGAGTCAGGAGTCAGGAGTCAGAAAGGATGAGAGTTGGAGTGATCTGGGGATATTCCGGCATTTTATGTCTGCATTGAATGGAAGTAGAAAGTGCGATAACTGTATAACCGGATTTTATATTAGACCCATATTATTTTGATAAATCATATCATGTCCGGTAGCATCGGTCTTGTATAGCAAAGGTAAGGAAGAAGAAAGAGGGAAGAGGGAAGAAGGCTACCCTCGCAAGAAAAAAACCATCATTTCCTGTAGATATTCACCCTTGGGTTTACACAAACGATATAAACGGACATGATATCAGGACTTACGCAAAGGCACTATGTATAGAGTCCAATGACTATTGGACAATAGTTTTGAGGGCTATATATAGCGTATCTGCGTAAGTCCTAAAATGATTATTATTATCAAACGCGAAAAATCAATATTTTAGACAGGGTCTTACAGCGGTTTTCATTTGGGTAAACCACAGTAGGAGCGATTTCCTACGGAATGCTCCTAATTACGCGAATCGCCCCTACAAGATTTTGCTTGTGAAGATGTGGTTCATCAAGAGTGAAAAGCGTTGTAATAGTTGAAACCATTATCCCACAATGGTTTTGAAGCTATTTTCATATCAAGTCCGTTGAATTCGGTATAAAAAAATGTTCCATCTTCAACCATTACCAAATATTTCTCAAGCTCCCCATCTCCCCTACTCCCCCAGGGTGAATTTATTGTCACGCCTAGAAAAAAAGAGGAGGGGGTGGGGAGTGTGGGAGGTGTGGGGAGTGTGGGAGGTGTGGGGAGTGTGGGAGGTGTGGGGAGTGTGGGGAGTGTAGAAAGCACAGGAACTCAACAAAAAATAGGGTTGCAAATATTCTCGCTACGACAAAGAATTAGCCCTGCCCTACTCCCCTACTTCCCTACTCCCCTACTCCCCATCTAATTACGGATTCTATATCACCCCGTGAAGCACAGATGCTAAAAAGCGTTCGGTATAATACAAAGCAAGCTGATTGCTAATCCCAGGAAAAACTGCGTCAAAGGAGTGTTCTGCCCAGGGGATTTCTAAAAAAATAGCCTGGTTGCCAGTTGCTCGCAGTTGATTGTATAAAACTCGTCCAAACTTAGGTTATACGATGTGGTCGCGACCTGCATAAACCAGTAAAGAAGGGGGAAGAGCAGGTCTAACATAACTTTTGGGAGAAGCTTCTTGATACAGTTCTAAGAGTTCGTCTGGTGTTCCTCCCAAAAAATCCCGCAGGACAGTATTTGTATTGATAGGATTGGGAAAAGGTGGATTGCGGAACCCTTCTATTAAGTCACTAGGTGCGTAGTAACTTACCACTGCTCGAAAAGGCATAGCACCTTGCTCGTAAGCAGCCAGAGTTGCTAAATGACCTCCTGCTGAACGGCCCATTATCGCTATGCGCTCAATATCTACTTCCAAATTATCCCCATGGGCTTGAATATACTGCAAGGCTGCTCGTACATCTTCGAGTTGAGCGGGAAATTTATACTTGGGTGCATGGCGGTAATCAATAGCTATTACTGAGTAGCCTTGAGCTGCTATGTAACAACTAAACCTCTCATAATTATCAGGACTGCCTTGTCTCCAAGCTCCACCGTAGACAATTACCACAGTAGGAAAGTTCTGCAACTTTTGTGTAACTAAAGGCTGGTAAACATTTAGTTTGAGGTCTACTCCATCGGGACTGGCAAAGACAATACCTCTTTGAGTCTGAACTTCCTTTTTAGGAAGCCCACGAAAAACATCTGCAAGGACAAATGGTTGGGGACGCATTTGGGCTTTTAAGTCTTCAGGAACACTTTGTAAATAGTCTGTTCCCAAAACCGTCTCCATCTCAACAGCAAAGTTAGTGTTGGTAGTAGCTAGCTGGCTCAGTGGAAGTAAACTTAATATTAGGCCAAGTAAGCTACAGATGAAGATGAGAGCAGACCACCAAGTTTTGTGAACAAAAACTGTTAGTATCAGCGCAAGCAGATTCAGGCAAATCAGCCAAGGGCTAATTTCTGGAGTTGCCACTGCCAAAGGTAAAAGAAAAGAATTCGGAGCAGGAACTACAATCCAGAGACTGAAAAAAAGTCCTAATATACTCAATAGCAACGGAACTAACCACCAGAACTGTAAAATCTCTGATAAGTTTGGTTGAAGCATCGTTTTTCGCTAAACTGTATTTGGTAAACTATAGTAAGTAATTATGACAGACCTGAAAGGTAAAGTAGCATTGGTTACAGGAGCAACGCGGGGTATAGGTAAGGGCATTGCAATAGGTTTAGGTGAGGCCGGTGCTACTATCTATATTACAGGTCGTAGTCTCGAAAAACCTTGTGTTAATGATGGCGTTTCCGGTACTCTCCAGGAAACACAGTTAGCTATTGAAAAAGCTGGTGGTAAGTGTATTCCCGTTCAAGTAGATCATGCGGATGACGAGCAAGTACGGTTACTCTTTGAGCGCATTGAAAATGAACAACAGGGGCAACTCCATATATTAGTGAACAATGTCTTCTCAGGAGTAAAGGCCATTAGAGATGCCTACGGTCGGCCATTCTGGAAATCTGAACCTAGTCTTTGGGATCTGGTTAATAATGTCGGTCTTCGCAGTCACTATATTAGCAGTGTATTTGCTGCCCGAATGATGGCTCCTCGTGGGGGGGGAATTATCTTTACTATCTCTTCCTGGGGTAGTATGTCTTATCTATTTGGTGCTGCTTATGGTGCGGGTAAGGCAGCAAGCGATCGCCTGGCAGCAGATATGGCAGTAGAGTTAAAAGCAGATAATATTGCTTCTATATCTATTTGGCCGGGGATTGTCGGTACAGAGCATATAATTAATTTTACCAATCAATTGAGTCAAAGTAATACTGTAGATATTTTTGGCGATCGTGAAAATTGGGAAACTCCTTTGTTTACAGGTAGAGTTATTGCGAATCTGGCTGCTGAACCAAGTATTATGAGTCATACGGGTAAGGTGCGGATTGTTGCTGAACTTGCTGAAAAATATAATATTGTAGATGAGAATGGTAATTGTCCTATATCTCTACGTTCCCTTCGTTTTTTAATTCCTTTTACTGTTCCTGCACTGAGAAAATATGCGTGGTTAATACCAAATTTCAAAATCCCTTGGTTTTTATTGCTATGGGGAAGGTTGATATCACCTCAAATTTAATTATTAGACATCTCCTACAAAAGAGGGAGTAGGCAGTAGGCAGTAGGGAGAAATAATTGATAATTTCTGTGTGATAATTGATTTGATTTTTTATTTTTACCGAATACTTAAGGTTTAAAGTTTCTAACTCGCCGCGGAGAAACAAGGGGTCGTTAGGGCAGCTTCCCGAAGGGTGGGATGGCGATCTTCGGAGCGACTCTGTCAAGAGCGGGTCTCCTCGCCATATCCATGAGACCAAGAGAGAAAAAATTTTCCTTTTATTCAATCCTCTTCCTTTTAGGGAGAGGTAATTATCAATTATTGAACAGATGTCTAGTAGGGGCGAATACCCATTTGCCCTTACAGGGTTTTGGCTATGACTATGTGGTTCATCAGTCAGCAAAAGCGCTGTAAGTCCCCCACGCTTATTTGAAAAAGCCCGTAGTGCTTGTTAATGGGGGTTTGTAGACGCGGAGTGGCTTCTCTTGAGTATCCCTCATTATACACGCAACTAGAAGCTGATAGCTAACCGCTGACCGCTGATTGCTATTTCAACTCTTTTTCAAACACCGAATTGCCTCCAACAAACCTCTAGCTTTATTAATACTTTCCTCATACTCTGTTTCCGGCACAGAATCCGCAACCAAACCAGCTCCCGCTTGCACAGTTACCGTGTGTTTACCATCATTTTTCGGCCGAACAACCATAGTTCTAATCGTAATAGCACTATTCAACTGACCCTCAAAATCATAATATCCATAAACCCCAGAATAAGCACCCCGGCGACAAGACTCTAATTCATTAATAATTTCCATCGCCCGAATTTTTGGCGCACCGCTAACAGTACCCGCTGGAAAACAAGCCTTCAATAAATCCCAAACAGTTTTCTCATCTGCCAATTCTCCCACCACATTACTAACAATGTGCATCACATGAGAATAACGTTCAATTATCATTAATTCATCAACTTTTACTGTTCCCACTCGGCAAACACGCCCCAAATCATTCCGACCTAGATCGACCAACATAATATGTTCTGCTCTTTCTTTCGGGTCTTGCAACAACTCCTCAGCTAAAGCATTATCTTCTGCATAAGTTTTGCCACGAGGACGAGTTCCGGCAATTGGTCTCACCGTAGCAAGACGTTTGCCATCAGGGGTATTTTCTGCTTTTACCATAACTTCCGGACTCGAACCAATGATTTGCCAATCACCAAAATTAAAATAAGCCATGTACGGAGAAGGGTTTATTAGTCGCAGGGAACGATAAAGAGCAAATGGCTCCCCTGTATATTCCGTTGAAAGTTGTTGCGAAATAACTACCTGAAAAATATCTCCTGCTTTGATGTAGTCTTTAGCTTTTTCAACGTTGGCACAAAATTGTTCGCGGGGTGTATTACTACTATAGATATCTCCAACTTCTTGACTTTTTCCAGCAGGTGGTTGCCATTCTAGTAAAGTATCTTGTTGTGATAGAGGAGATTGCAATTTATCTACTAACTGAGAAACGCGATCGCACGCTTGTTGATAAGCTGCCTTTAAATCTACCTCTGGAGAGCGGAGGTCTGCATAGGCGATCGCCCAAATCTTCCGTTTTACCTGGTCAAAAACCAAAAGATTATCGACCTGCATCCACAAACCATCAGGCAAATCATTTTCAGTATATGGGTAAACAGGTACACGAGGTTCGATCCACCGAATCAACTCATAACCCCAAAAACCAAATAAGCCACCAATATCAGGTGGTAGTTGAGGTAGTTTGACAGGTTGATATTTTTGCAGACAGTTATCTAGAGTTTCAAAGGGGTCTCCCTCAAAAGTTTTAACTGTGCCATCGCGGTAAGTTTGGGTAGTATGTTCCCCTCTTACTTCCAATGTCCACAATGGGTCACAGCCAAGAAAACTATAGCGTCCGATTTTCTCCCCACCTTCAACTGATTCTAGTAAAAAATTGTATGGTTGACCCGCGCATACACGATACCAAGCAGAAACAGGAGTATCGAGGTCTGCTACCCATTCTTGGTAGACAGGAACAAAGTTACCTTGTTTTGCTAGTTGGGAAAATTTGGAGAAGTCTGGGAATATCATAAATTTTGAGGTTTTAGATTTGAGATTCAGCAGCGACTCTAATAAAATTAAAACCTCAGCTTCAGATGAGATATCTGGAAGCCAAGGTGATGATAGAAATTGACACTCTCGCCGTTAAATCACATGATTATAACGGAAAATTATTATTTTGCTGACGCAACGCTGCGCATTTAATGTCGCCGAGCTAAACACAGACTCTCAGCCTAGATATACAAATCAAACAAGTTGAGTTGCATCTCATATAAACAATCGACCCAAGCTTTTTTGCTCCGTCTTTACGCTGAGGAAGCCATTGACTAGCAAGCGGTGCGCTTTTATCTACTGATTAATCACAACCTATGAGTCGTATGGTTTCTTACCAGTAAACTTGAGAGCAGCAGGTTCTGGGTTACGACCAATGTTACGGTCGATCTTACCTGCATAAGGACGTCCTTCATTAACCTTTTCAGGGAAGACTCCATCTTTCGGATGTAGATACTCAGTAGAACCATCAGGGAAAACCCGATAGATTTTGAAGTCCTCAATTTTGGGCCTAAATTTAGTCCTTAGTTGAGTGCCGAGAGCCAAGCATTGCTCTTTGCGAGCTAAGTATAGTAGGTTTTCACCTTCATTCATAATAGCTGCACCACCTGTAGGCATCTCAAATACCTGCTCTTTTGAGCTAGTCCAGGTAATAGCGTACTTTTCTTCAACTTCGGCCTTGGTCAGTAAGCCACCAGTACTGCCACCGAAAATAGGGGGTTGACCTGTTAGTTCGTCTGCCATAGATTTTTTATATGAACCTTTTTATGGAATCCTATCACCACAGTTACCCAGGTTTAAGAAATTGTAAGGTTCTGTTACAAAAGGATATTTTAGGACTCTGGCCAGACTTGAGGCCATTAATTACTAATTGCCATCGACTAAAGATAGTATCATTCTTTTTTTTCGGTTATGGTTGAAGTTAAAAAAAAGAGGGTAATTGCAATAGTCCTCTTGAATTTTACTATGACTTGATTTTAGTCTAGATAAATAATCGAATAATAAAACTATATTGTTAATTACTGTCAATAGAGTAACCCTAAATTATTTGTGAGAAATTAGTGACTTTCGACTCCTAGTTAACCTGTTCTCTAAAAGTCTACAATATCTTACAGCTCAAATAAGATTGCTACATATAGCATTTTTTGAGTATTGTTACTTTTTGCTTTTTTCAGAATATTTTGACATAACCGAAAGAAAATTGCTATAGATATTTTTTATCGAATAAAAAACGCAATTTTTTTTTTGTTTACTGGAAATACTATAGTAACTAACTTTTGGTTAAAGCCGATCATTACCCTTGATTATATTTATTACCTTTATTAGGCATTTTTAACACTATATATATAAGGAACAGCTATTTTTCACCTTCACTTATTGAATTATATCGGACTATATGGAAGCAATTTTATTTCGCCCTCAAGGCAACTTAGATTTAAAGAGAAGTCATCAACTCAAGCAAATAGTAGACAAACTAATCGACAAAACACGAAATTTATACTGGATAATAGATATGGGATTAGTAAACCAAATTAATAATTTGGGATTAACTACTTTAGTTATTATCCGAAAAATTTCTGAAAAAAGAGGATGTCTATTAT
>NZ_JAAHGK010000226.1:0-7449 GCF_010672505.1 Okeania sp. SIO2B9
CTATTTCTTTACCTGGACATTGAGGACTAGCTCTGAACAATTTTTTTAAATTTTCACCGACTTCATCACCTGTAGTTGGTTTCATAAAGTAAGCTTTTAATTCATTAGCAGTATTTTTTTTATCTGCATTTTCCGGACTCTCTTCATCAGCCCATCGCCAAATATAGGTAATGATTTGAGAAATTTGCTTTGCTTGCTGATAAAGACGCGTGAGAAACTCTACCGAATGAGAATTTATATTTTTTTCTCTCGATAGTTTACTAATTTTACTAGCCTTATGAAATAAATTACGACCTCCAAACATAAGTTCTCTCCTTTTTTTTATTAATTAAATCAAACCATAAAAATATCTGGGATTATCCCAAACAATTTTGTTCACCATATTCTTGAGATAACTTTTCCTTAAGCTCTACAACACTTTTAACAGTATATGACTGACAATCCATTTGTGGATAATCTGAGCCAAAAGTTAAATTTTCAGAGCCAAGTAAATCAACTATTTGAGAAATACAAGGTACTTATGGATCAACCGCAATATATTGACGACAAAGATACTCTATACATCAGTATAGATAGCATATCTTGAGACTTCCCAATGTTAATTTTTGTATTTTTCATTCAACCGTCACCAGACTCTAAAAGGCCCACCTGCAGTTAAGGATGAAACTTTATTAAACTTGAGAATAAATTTCTGTGACTGTAGTACTCAGAACTTGACATTCATCTTTTGTTTCTCTATTAATAACTTGTGACATCCACATATCACAATCTTTACAAGCTGTTCTTTTTTCTAATTCATTCAATATTAAATCTCGTCGCAGTTGCTTAAATAATTCTCCAGACCAAATTTCTTGTAATGTTTGTTGATGATAATCTCCTAAACTTTCAATATCTTTGTCAAAGCCTAATCTAAATAAAGTTTCTATACAATAATATATTCTGCCATCGGGCAAGACTGCCATTTCTATAAAAGGAAATAAACAAGGCCACCTTTCTTGAGCTTTTTGTTGATAATATTGGAGAGATTTTTGTACTGCTTGATTAGTTTTTTTGAGTCGCATATTGGTTTGTTGATATTCGGCGACATTTAAAATAAAAATACTATTTACTTTCGATAACCAACGATTAAAAAATAGTTGTTCTTCTGCTTCTGTTACATCTTGATTTCTGACAAAGGATGTTCTGACTTCACAGGAAATTCCTAATTTATCTCTAATTTTCAGGAAATTAATTACATTAGATTCTACTCGGTTAAAATCAGCTCCTCTAACTTTTAAATAAGTTTCTGGAGTTGCTGCATCAATACTAATATCAATACTGGTTAATCCGGCTTTTAATAATGCTGTAGCTCTAGTCTCATCCAGCAGTTGACCATTAGTTGTCAGATGAACTTTAGGAACTCCTTGCTGTCTACAGAGTTGAATAAAATCTATAATTTGAGGATGTAGAAGAGGTTCTTCAACACTGCCAATAAAAATGGTAATTCCGGCTTTGCCACAGTCTTGTGCTAGTCGTTCCATCATTTGCCAAGACATCTGTTTTTTCCCTTGAAAAAAGTCTGTGGTATGAGTTGGTTTTAACAGAGAACTGTGATAGGGACACATGACACATTTGAGATTGCAGGTATTACCGACAATTACTCTGACATAAGAGGGATTAATTGCTTTTCCATAATGGTCAGTAAAGTAATGTAGTTGTTCATCAATATCAATTTCAGATATTAAGGTCAAAGGAATGCGATCGTTTTTTTTACCTGTTAAGAAATCTTCAATTTGTGGCTGTAATTTATGCCAGATGTTACTGAATTGTTGGGGATATAAATAGGCTAATATCGGATAAGTGGGTAAACCTAATTCTGAGAGAATAGGCAAAGTTGGTTGAAAAACAATTATGGAATTATCTTCTTTGGCTGTAAGTAACAATTTTTCCAGGCTTTTTGGATGTAAAGGAATACCATGAGGGGGAATTTCTAGTACCCGATTTGGGATTTTCCAGTTATCATCAATTGGGGTAGTTAATAGTTTTTGAGGATCGTTGATCATCATTTTTTTGTTACTTGATTAAGATATGTTTATGGAGTCTGTTAGTATTTTAGTTATTGTTTTTCAAAAAAACATCCCGCATTTGTGATGAGGCTGGTACAGTCTATCCTAAATTTCAAGATTTTTAAAGATGTAACTAGTAACAACTTGCTGTTAGTTGTTGGAATATAAGGATTTTCCGAGTTCTAACTGTGGTCATGTAGTAGAAAAATTACCTCTAAAGATTAGAGAGTGGGATTGTCACTCCTGTGGTAGTCACCATGATAGGGATATAAATGCAAGTATAAATATTTTGGCTGCTGGGCTAGCAGTGTCAGTCTGCGGAGCGACCGTAAGATCTGAAGGGAACAAATCCCAGAGGACAGGTGCGATGAGGCAGAAAACCCCTAACAGCAATGCTAGGGAATCCCGCGCTGTCTCGTAAGAGCAGCGTCGGGAGGATGTCAACACTCTACTTTGTGTAAGTCCCATTATTGAATTCTCATTCCTGACTTCAGCGATCGCTATTTGAAAAGTTTTAATTATCAATTTCAGCTTCTAATTTTAAATTTTTCAACTTTGTCATCAACCTCTGACAAAAAACATCAAAAAAAGCCTCAATTAGCTAACGGAGTTTCAATAGTTTCAGCTTTCCCATGATAAAATTAATAGATAATAATCCAAGGGTATTTGTGACTTGATAAGATTTTTAAGCCCAAAACCATGATTATTTCGTTGTTTTTCAAGAAATTACCTGATATTTATTCAACAAAGATTGACTAATTTTCATCAGTTGCTCTAACAATGGTTTGACGTAGTTACAAATATATGGTAATGGCTAAATATCTTCCAAACTATAGCACTACATCTTTTAGTGAGGACGATAAATTTTAGTTATAGCAGTACGCAAATAGGTTAGGGCAATTGTAAACACTCAAACTCAATCAGGGATTACTTCTGACTTCTGACTTCTGACTTGCGCGTAGCGCTATAGAGCAACATATGATAATATCCATATCTGAAACTATTAATTTACTAAATAAGTATGTTGCTTCAAAATACACAAATGACTGCACAAGATTTCCTTGCACAACTTGATGAGATTATTGAAAAACAACATTTACTTAAGCATTCTTTCTACCAAATGTGGAATGAAGGAAAACTTTCTCTAGAAATGTTGCAAGAGTATGCTCAAGAGTATTATCTACAAGTTCATTATTTCCCCACTTATGTTAGTGCTACTCATGCAGCTTGTGATGATTTAGAAACTCGTAAAATGCTCTTGGAAAATCTCATGGAAGAGGAAATGGGAGCAGCAAATCATCCGGAATTATGGTTACGTTTTGCGGAAGGTTTGGGTGTAAAACGAGAGGCAGTTAAGAATAGGCAACATTTAGCAAAAACCAAGGAATCTGTAAGTATTCTCAAAGAGTTATCCCGCAGTGAAAATCCGGCAAAAGGTTTAGCTGCTCTTTATGCTTATGAGTCTCAAATTCCTGAAGTAGCTACTACTAAAATTGCTGGTTTGAAAGAATTTTATGGCATTAATTCTGAATCAGCTTTAGCCTTTTTTCAAGTACATGAAAAAGCTGATGAAATTCACAGCCAAGTTACAAGAGAAGCATTAGTAAAAATGTGCGAAACTGATGTTGAAAAACAGGAAGCATTATCAGCAGCAGCTAAGGCAGTAGATGCTTTAAATTTATTGCTTGATGGTGTTTATGAAGAATATTGTCAAGCTGTAAATTAACTAAATTTACAATCAAAAGTTTTAAATAATTAGGTTACTGATGAGAGACTAGGGGTTTTACATATCTGCCTCTAGTCTTTTGAATAGTAATTATTCAAATTGATTCTATATTATAGCTTATTAATTGCTCCTTGAGGCATATTTCCTGATAAAACTTGAATAATATTTTTAGCTGCTTCAAGAGCAATATCATGGCGAATTTCATCAACAGCGGAACCTATATGAGGTGTAAAAAAAGTCTGATTTTTCTCGGTTATTAATGCCTCACAAATGTCTTGAGGACGATGAGGAATTGCCCAATCTTCCATCTCAAATACATCAGCAGCATATCCAGCTAAATGTCCTGATTGAATTGCTGAGGCGATCGCTGTCTCATCTACAACTGACCCCCGACAAGGATTAATTAGGAAACTGTTTGGTTTCATCTGAGCTAAGGTATCTTGATTAATCAGATGATAGGTATTAGGAATTAAGGGTACCATTAATACTACATAATCACTAATTGTTAAGAGTTCTTCTAAAGACACTCTAGAGATTTTCCAGACAGTTTCTTGTTCTACAGATAAGGGAATAGGATCGCTGTAGAGTAAATTCATTTCAAATCCTACTAATCTTTGAGCTAAAGCTTTTCCTAATTTTCCCATCCCTACAATTCCTAGGGTTTTATGTAATAATCCGGTACTATAAAGTTGTGGTTTCCATCCTTGAAAGTTAGTATCACGAATTAGGCGATCGCCTTCTAACATTCGACGACCTAATCCAATTAGTAAACCAATGGTTAATTCTGCTGTGGGTGCTGCTAATAAATCGGGAACAATTGTGAACCAAATACCTCGTTTTGTACAAGCATCTATATCAAAATTATCATAACCTCTTAAAGCTCCTGCAATAACTTTTAATTGGGGACAAGCATCTAAAAAACTCGATTCAATATAGTCAGGCATAAATACCATTAAACCTTCAGCTTCTTTAGTTCGTTTGATAATTTCTTCACGAGATAATGTGTCTTGAGTTTGATTGAGAATAACATCACAACTTTGACTCAAATAATCAATAACTTCAGGATGAATCCAATGGGTAATAACAACTTTAGGTTTTTTATTCATAATGAGGAAGGAGGAAGGAAGAAGGAGGAAGGAAGAGGGAAGAAGGAAGAAGGAGGAAGGAAAAAGGAAGAAGGAAGAAGGAGGAAGGAAAAAGGAAGAAGGTTGATTTTTAATAGTAAACATCAAAAACCGAGTTTCTGGCTTCGCCAGCGTAATACCACATTAAAAAAAATGCTACAAAAAGATAGCTGCTCTAATTAATTTTAGATAGTTATATCTATCGTTTGGGTGCATCTCAATGCAAGAATAAAGCCAAAAATTTATAGTTTTTAGGCAACAGGCAACAGGGAATAGAGAATAGGGAATATATAGGAAAAAAGTATTTTTGCAAATATGAGATGCACCCTATAGTTTTTCCCTTTTTTTCAATATTTACTCCTTCTTCCTTCTTCTTTGTTCCCTCTTCCTTCTTCCTTCTTTCTTTGACTAGAATTAAATAAATTTTTGACGTAAATAATTACTTAAACTATCAACTAAAGTAACCATTATTAACACAACCAATAAAAGTGCGGAAACTTCCTCATATTTGAGTAAACGTAAGGCTCCAATAATCTCAAACCCAATGCCACCAGCTCCCACAGCACCTAATACCATTGAAGCTCGAAAATTGTATTCCCAACGGTAAAAAGTCACATCAGCAATTTGAGGAAAAATTTGAGGAAAAATGCTATGAAAAATAATTTGTAAATGATTAGCACCTGCAGATTTTGCAGCTTCAATCGGAGAATTATCTGTATGTTCTATAGCTTCAGCAAAAAATTTTCCCACCATACCAATTGAATGAAATCCTAATGCTAATACCCCAGGAAGTGTGCCAAATCCAACTGCTGCCACAAAAAGAATTCCTAGAATTAATTCAGGAATTGCCCTGGCTATATTTAGAATCATTCTTGATAGGAAATAAACAAAAGGATGAGGTGTAGTATTACGAGCAGCTCCTAAAGAAAGGGGAAGAGAAAGAGCAATAGCCATACCTGTTCCAGCAATACTCATAGCAATAGTATCAACTAAAGGTTTAATCCAGTCTAGAGCGCGACTAAAATCTGGCGGAAACATTTCTCCAACCATGCCAATTAAGTCAGGAACCCCCTCAGATAACCGTTGTCCATCAAGTAATCCCACACTCCCAAAGCTCACTAAAATAATGCCTAACAAAGTCAATGTTTTAGTCAAAGAAATATACCAACTTCTTTGTTGTTGACGGAGCAAACTATCAAATTTATTAGAAGTAACCATTATTTCAGTTATCAGTTATCATTTATCAGTTGTCAGTAAAGATAATTTTTAGAAGAAAATTGACTAATTTTTGTAAACATTCAGCGGTCAGCGGTCAGCCATCAGCCATTAGTTATTGCTTTTCGTTTTACATAAAAGCTTCATTGAAACTTGAGCTGCTTAAGAGCAGGGTTTAGAATTAAATATTACTATACTAATCCGGGTCTTATAGCTGATAGCTGACAGCTTATTTATTATTTACTCAATTCAGCAAAATCAAGATCGAGTAATTTTCCTAAGTCTCTCACCACATTATAATCTTCATCTGTAATTGATTGAAATCCATCTGCTTTAAATGGTTTTAGTATCGCTTCATCTTCTAATTCTAAAAATGCCTGTTGAATTTGTGCTTTAAGTTCAGGTTCTAAATCAGAACGCATTGTCCAAGGATATTGAGGAAAAGGTTTAGATTCAGCAATAATAATTACCTTATTTTTATCAATTGTTCCCCTCTCAACTAAGGCAGTGAAAATGGGTTTGCTCAACCCTCCCGCTTGTGCTTTTCCATTAGCAACAGCAACAGCAACAGCATCATGGGCACCCGCAAAAACTTCTTCATAATTTTCCCCTGGTTTTAATCCTTTTTCCATTAACATTGACTTGGGAATTAAGTGACTAGAAGTAGAAGCTTGATCGCCATAGGCCATAACTTTTCCTTCTATTTTTTCATAGGAATCAATTCCTGATTCTGCATTACCAATAACTAGAGCTTGATAAGTGGTTTTTCCATCTTTTTCTAAAGCAGCAAAGGGTTCAATATTACTTTTAGTTTTGGCTAAAACGTAAGATAATGGACCAAAATAGGCTAAATCTAAACGTCCTTTGCTAGCCACTTCAATCATAGAAGAATAATCAGTGCTGACAAATAATTCAATATCTTTACTTAGTTTATTTTCTAAATAAGTCTCAAGTCCTTGATTATTTTGAATGACAGTAGCTGCAGATTCATCTGGTAATAAAGCAACAACTAATTTATCAGGGTTAGCTTTTATATCTGCTTGTGTAGGCTGATTTTCTGTACTTGATGTTTGAGTATTAGAATTACTACAACTCACTAAACCTAACCAAGCCAAAAAAACCACTATCAAAAAATTTTTTTTGAGGATTAAACTTAACATAATCTGTCTTGACTAAACAATTAATGAAATAATTATAAATCTTGTCTATCAAAAGTCAATCCCTTTTTTTTCTAATGTGTTATAAATAACATTTATGCAGTTTTACTTAAAGGTAGAGTTAGATATATAGCAATTTCCAAAGTTATGAGGTAAAGTTGTTTTTCTTCTTTTCTATTCCA
>NZ_JAAHGK010000227.1:0-7435 GCF_010672505.1 Okeania sp. SIO2B9
GTAGCTGACAAGCGTAAAGACTTTCACTTCAAAACAGCCAATGAATTATTATCAAAAGCTGAAGTTATCGCCCATGAAAACTTAAATATTAAAGGGCTAGCAAAAACCCGTTTGAGTAAATCAATTATTGCCAGTCGATATATGGTTTCAAGGATTACTTGTGGTTCTGACATTTAATCTCCTGTTCTGATAATTGATAATTTACCCACAAAACTTCAACCCGGTTTTGCATTGAATGGGATATAAAGGAACTTACAGCGTGTTTAATAGTGATAATTTTGACGTTACAATATATAATGTGAAACATCCTAAAAATAAAGCTGGTTCGAGCCAGAACATCAAATCTTTTTATGGAACTATTATCTACTCTTTCGATTTCTCAACTCAAACCCTTTGGTGCAAAGTTAACAAATGTCGATCTAGACTCTCCGGAGCAAAGAGACCGCATTCGGAACCTTCTTTTTGAAAATGGCGTACTGATTATTCCTGCTGACGGAGCAAAAGCAGGCAATAGACCAATCTACGACGAAGAAAGTCTGCTACAACTAGCAGGAATATTTGGGAAACATGAGAACTCTCACCCAGTTATCAAGGGTAAAGATACTGATGCTAGAGTGCAAATTCTCGAGACCATGGGCAACACTGGAGTTCCCGCTAATTCCTTTCTTTTCCACTCAGATATGAGCTGGCGAATCAATCCATCTCTTGCTACTGTCTTCTCTGCGAATATACTGCCTTCTAGTGGTGGCAACACTTGTTTCCAGAATGCCAACTTGATGTACCGCAATCTGTCGCCAGAACTAAAAAATAAACTACATAGTATGACTGCTATTCACTCTCTGAAGGAAGGTTATAGTAGGGGACACCAACCTGATGAGGTTAAAAGTGACATAGCATCAACTCATCCGGTTGTTATCAAGCATCCTGAAACAGATGTTCCACTGCTATACGTCAACGAGAATTTTACTACTAAACTGGTGGGTATGTGCGAACAGGAGAGCGCGGAACTGATGAAATGTATTTTTGAGGAGGCGAGTAATCCCGACCAAATTCTTTCACATTCCTGGACTGTTGGGGATGTGGTTATGTGCGATAATCTGGGAGTACAACACTTGGCAAAGGCAGATTACAAAGAATATCGCCGAATGTATCGGGTGGTAGTAAGTGACTCAAACCTCCGATTGAAGCCGTATGTAGGAGTTGATAACTGAAATTAGAAGCACTCGTAGTAGGGATTTAGCCATAATTTTATAGTCTAAATCCCTACGACAAATAAAAACTTTTTGATTGCTTACTACACTCGCCGTTTGAGCTAATCCCGTTCTGACTTGTCGCGCTCGGACAAAAAAACGACGCGCACGTTCCAAGTCAGAAATTTTTTCTGTAGGTGGAGTCAGCGCTATTTTAAATTCTTCTCTAGAAAAGGGAGTAAGAGCGATCGCTTGAATTAGTTCTTCTTGAGATTCCCGTAACATTCTAAAAAAGTTAACAACTTCTCCATCTAAATCGTTATAGGTTTCTACATCAGAGGGTTTTCTATTCAATAAAACTGCTGCGGAACCACCAAAAGGTTCACAGTAATGTTGCGTTTCTGGCAATAGTGGTAGTAACCAATCAAGATGATTAAATTTTCCTCCATACCATCCAAAAGCTATTAATTTACTCATTTTATCTATTAAAAAGTTAGTCTATTGTAGGGGTTGACGGCTGTTAACCCCTACAAATGGTTTATATTTGATATAGGTGTGTAAGTCCTGAAAATTTGAAAATCATACCTGCTCTTCAGAAACACTTTCTTTTCTTTTTTTCAAAGGAGTTTTAATGATTTTTCCTTTCCATTCTTTCTCAAATTGCTCTCGTTTTTCTAACCAGTCAGCGAATATTAATTCCGGATCGTAGTTAAAAGCTTTGGCGTGTTCTTCTCGAATTTTGTAAATTTCTTCTAAAATTTCATCAGGTAACATCATAGTTTTTTCCTCTTAATTGATAAGGTGTACAAAGTATTGGTAATTCATAGCCAAAGTTAGTGCTAATTTCAGATAATTTTTTCTGAATATTAGGGTTGGCAATATGACGACAATTCCATGTTAAAAGATAGTCTAAACCATAAACAGTTGCTAGAGCAATATGCAATGTATCATCACTAACTAGCTTTAAGGGGAAGATTGGTTTGTTGGAGAAACTGTTGAGCCAAGTCTGTAACAGTTTCATTGGAAATGAGTGAGGGAAAGTCTTTAATTATCTCTATTCTATTTTGAGCCATTTCTGGGTCGCCTCTAGCTGCCTCATCCAAGACTACTTGAGAGACATATATTTCAAAATTGCTTCGGCGAGTATCCCACCATTCTCTGGTTACTGCCATATTAGCAGCAACAATTAGATTTTGGCTTGGTCTGGCGGTTAAATAACCAATAACACTTGTTTCTAAATATAAAGTTTGACTCATGGCTATTTAATTATTGTTCAAATTTATCTTGTTTAAATTTCCTCATAACTAAATTTTAACCTAATTTGATTGATTTATTGTGTTAACAATTTAAGATTACTCTGTTTTAAAGCTAGTGAATTGTTTCCAGAGTTAGTTTACAATGCCTTATAAATTAACTAAAATATGTCAAGCATAGAAAAGCCGACAAAATAGTAATATGTTTAATAAAGATTTTTATTCAAAGTTTTCTAACTTCCTATCAGAGCTTTCAGAGACAGAAGTAAGGAAATTTTTTTTCGATCAACCCTCAGACGATCCCTGGTTATATGAAGAGACCTTAAGACCAGAAATTGCAGATGAGTTTTTACAACGTTTACAGGAACCTATTTTTAAACAATTATCAGAATATATTACTAAATATATCATATCTGTTGACTTCACAAATTTTCCTACTACATTATCTATAAACGGTAGAGGACTATTATTTAGCACACAAGCAGGTTTCTTATTTGTGGGTTATGCAGGACATTGGTATTTACAAATAGGGTTTTGGATGTCATATACTCATCTGACTTACAGACAAGATTGGATATCATCTAATCATGACACTTACAGACAAGATTGGATACGTTTTCAAAACAATATTTATCAAAATCATCCAGAAATTAACTCTATTTTAAAAGTGCTTACAGAACAGTATCCTTTAGAATTTGCTTATAGCACCTTAGATTATGATCGTTGTAGAAGTAGTAAATTAACAATGGAGGAATGGAGCAGAGATATTCAAAACAAAGAATATCATCTACAAGATATTGTTGTAACAGCAGAAATTAGCCTATTAGAAACCAGTAACAAAGATTTTTCTTTCTTTAAATTGAGCAAAGATATAGTATCAATACTTAAGAAACTGTTTCCTTTAGTTTTACTAGCAAAATACGATGATCCAATGCCACTAATATATGATTACCTAAGTGTAACTGGTATAAGATATCCCCTATCTCAATGCTCCCAAGAAACTAACTTCCCAGAAACACAACTTACCCAATGGATACGCGCTATCAACCGCAAAAAACAAGCCATTTTCCAAGGTCCACCTGGTATCGGCAAAACTTTCCTCGCTCAAAAACTCGCTCAACATTTAATTGCTGGAGGTGACGGTTTCTGGGAACTCATCCAATTTCATCCTGCTTACACCTACGAAGACTTTATTCAAGGTATTCGACCGCAGAGCGAAGATGGAAAACTCACCTACCCTGTTGTTCCCGGTCGCTTCCTGAAATTTTGTCAAAAAGCAGCACTCTGTCAAGATACTTGTGTACTCATTATTGATGAAATTAACCGTGCTAACCTTTCCCAAGTTTTCGGGGAACTTATGTATCTCCTGGAATACCGCGACGCCAAAATTTCCCTTGCTAGTAGTGGAGAGTTATTCAGCATTCCCGAAAATGTTCGCATTATTGGCACGATGAATACTGCCGATCGCTCCATTGCTTTAGTAGATCATGCACTTCGTCGTCGCTTTGCTTTTATCACCCTCTCTCCTAACTATGAAATATTGCGTCAATATCACAAAGAAATAGAAACAAATTTTTCAGTGGAAGGGTTAATTCAAGTCTTAGAAGAAGTTAACAAAGAAATAAACGACCCTAATTATCAAGTCGGTGTTTCTTTCTTTCTCCGAGAAAATATTGCAGAGGAAATACAAGATATTTGGCAAATGGAAATTGAACCATATTTAGAGGAATATTTCTTTGCTCAACCAGGAAAAGTCGATAATTTTCGGTGGGATAAAATTCAAAATCGGATGTCTTCAGCAATTAACAATTAATAATTAATAATTCAGGAATTACACAACATAAGAAAATATACACCATCTGTAGGGGCGAATGGCATTTGCGCTCCGCAAAGCTGCGCTAACGCCCCCTACGAGTAGAGTCTTGTCTAAGAATTGGCGTAAGTCCTGATATAATTATCTACAAGTATTGTATAGAGAAATTGCTGACGCAAAGCTCCGCTAACGATGTGAATTTTAACTATATTAATCCCATACCAATATTTGCTAAATTCTCATACAAATTCTACTATAACAGGACTTACGCAGGCCACCCCAGAAACCGGTTTTTTTGCAAATGTTTATTGTTAAAAACAATGATTTATCCTAAAAACCCGGTTTCTTTGCATAAGTCCTAAATTAGATAGACACTTCTCCAAACATCTCTTCCTGTAAAAAATCTTTGTTATGGTTGCTTTTTTCCAATATGAAATCCCCACAAATTATCGAACTTACTGAATATCAACCTCGCCAGTTTCCACCAGATGAAATTGACCACTATCTTGCCACTAAATTATGGCAAGAATACGACAAAAAAGGCAAAAATATTAAAGTTGAATTTCCGACTCCTAAAACCAAGAACAAATGGCAATTTACATCTCAAGGATGGGTTGGTTATATTCCTATAATTCCAGATTTTCACATCATTCTCAAACCAAAAGTACCACTTCATAACCTATTTGGAATGTTGGAATATGTCTACAATCTCAAAAGTTTTCGTTTCTTAGATGGTTTAGTTAACTTTGAGTCTCTACAGGAATTTTACAACTGTTTAGTTAATATTCTGGTTCAAAAAATATTAGACCGGGGTCGAAAAGGTTTTTATCGCACTTATCTGCCAAAAACAGAAAATTTAACTTATATTCGGGGGCGGTTAAATATGCAGCAAGTTATGCAAAAACCCTGGGATGTTAGGTTGAAATGCGATTATCAAGAATATACTGCTAATATTCCCGATAATCAAATTTTGGCTTGGACTTTATTTATGATTGGTCATAGTGGTTTCTGTTCTGAAAATGTTGCTCCAACAGTGGCAAAAGCTTTTCATATTTTGCAAAATTTAGTAAATTTACAGCCTTTTAAATCTAGTGATTGTGTAAACATAAAATATCATCGTTTAAACGAAGATTATCAAACTTTACACGCTTTATGTCGATTTTTTTTAGATAATATTGGAGCTAGTCATCAGCAGGGTAATTACTCAATGTTACCTTTTTTAATAGATATGGCTAAACTCTATGAAAAATTTGTAGCTGAATGGTTAAAAATTAATCTACCCTCAAATTTAAGAGTTCAAGAGCAAGAAAAAGTAGATATTATTGATGATGAAATTTATTGTCGAATCGATTTAGTTATTTATGAAGTAAAAACTCGTAAGGTTGTTTATATTCTTGATACTAAATATAAGTTAGATGCCAGACCATCGCCAGATGATATTCATCAAGTGGTAGCCTATGCAACTTATAAAAAATGTCACGAAGCTATTTTAGTTTATCCTCAAAAATTAACTAATTCCATCAATCAATTAGTTGGTGAAAGTAAAGTAAGATTGCGTAGTTTGACATTTGCTCTTGACTCTAATTTGGAAAAAGCTGGTCAATCTTTTTTAGAAGAATTAATCAAAGATGTTGATTGATGCTTGACACTTATAGTATTTTGTTAAGTTAATCTTAAGTAAGAGATTTTTTAGCTAAAGGGTATGTGATACTTTTTATCAAAAACTTTATCTATTTCAGAGCAGGGTAGTAGGGTCGGAGGTAGGAACGTTGCATGCAACGTCCCTACAGAGAAGTAAAAATATGAATAATTAATACGCTCCTGGCTAATAATTATCAAAAAGGTTCCATCCGCCTTTTTTAATTACTTAATAATTGAAGTGTCGTCTAAGTATAGCATTAGTTTTGGGAATTGGTATTAAATAGCTACAATATATTTCATTAATGGATAATGGATAATTGATAATTACCTCTGGTTAAAACCGTTACGGAATTGAATATAAGGAAATGTCCTAGCACTTTTCTCTTGGTCGATTGGATATGGCGAGGAAACCCGCTCTTATCAGAGCCGCTCCGCTGTTAGCGTTTGCGGTAGCATTCCGGAACGGAAAGCTTTGCGGTAGCAAACGCCATCCCATCCTAACGGAATGCTCCGCAAACGACCGCTTTTTCCCCTTGAAAGGGGAGGCTTTTAACCTGAATTATTTAATTAATAATTATTAATTATTAATGATTCGGTAATCTAAAGTTAAACTAAAAAATATAGATTTATTGTCAAAAATGTCAAATACTCATAATCCTACCGAACTACAATATTCAAAAGTAACTTATTTATTTATAGATGGAAGTTACCTCAGAAAAAGTTATATAGACTCCACTGCTAAATGGTTTGGAAATGAAGTCGAAGACGAGAATATTAATATTGATTTTAATGCCATCAAAAATTTTTTTGATGCTCGAAAAGTTTTCTATTATGACTATATAGATCGGATTCAAGGTAAGTATGAGGAAAAAATAGATTTTGAAGAACGTGTATCTCAACAAAAAGATTATTTTAATCAAATTCGTTCTTTAGAAGAATATCACGTTAAGCTAGGTAATTTGACAAAAAAATCTCAAAAAGAAGCTGGTATTTTCCTCACAGTAGATATGATGAATCACGCTATTCGCAACAATATGACAAAAGCAGTTTTACTATCTGGAGATAAGGATTTTAAACCACTTGTTGAAAGTTTAGTTAATATGGGAATGATTGTATATGTATCTTCTGAAGTTCGTTCAACTTCATCAGAGCTGAAATATGCGGCTGATTCTTACATACCATTATCATTTTTTGATTACTATAAATGGTCGTCTACAGAACTGAAAAATAAGTATCCAATGCCTAAAATCGAAACATATAAAACTCCACTTTTAGGTCGAGGTCTAGAAAAATTTACGGCACTATCAGATATTAAAATTGGTAAGAAATTTGGAGGTATAGTCAAAGTTTCTGAACCTCAAAATGCTGAATTGCTCGATCGGGGAACAGTTAAAGGTTACGAAGTTAAGTTATATCAAATCCGGTAGCATCGGTGTAATTAGATTATTATGGTGGGGAGTGTGGGGACCCACCCCTAACCCCTCCGGTGGAGGGGAATTATCGAGAAATATTTGGTAATGGTTGAAGATGGAACATTT
>NZ_JAAHGK010000228.1:0-7423 GCF_010672505.1 Okeania sp. SIO2B9
GAGCAATGTTTGCTCATACATTTGATTAAAGGGCTTCAACAAAGTGTAATCTGCTTTACGGTTTAATCCTGTTAATGCTCTGAGTAACCTGTCTTGTTTTAAGGCTCGTTCAATATTTAGCATTTTTATGGGCCAATTTCTGCTTGAATCATTTTACCTTATTTCCCAACAACTCTAATAATCATCATGATCATCGGAAACCAAAACAATGGAAGGCTCAAAGAAAATAATGTTAAAAATCTTTGTATATGTTTTCGACGACTTTCATATGTGATCGCTAAAGGAAAACAACCAGAAATACCTTTCTATTTTGACAGTTTTCTGTACCGTTAATCACCAAACTAAAATTTTTAAAGCTTGGACTTGAGTATCACTCCAGGATTGTTTAAAATATAACTCATACAATGATAAAAATTGCATTTGGTTGGTCTATTTATGTAAGTGGATCGACTTTTTCTACCATAAAATGTGAGTGATGGCTACCATCAACAATTGAGATAAAAATCAACTTGAATTGGGGGAGAAGGGATTGGTAGGCTCCACGTGCCAACCCCTTCTCTAAAAATGATGATCATTATTATTGAGGAAAAATTCAGATTTTATACAGAGGTATAATCATTGAAACTATTGCCCCACAATAGTTTTGAGGTGCTTGTCACCCCCTGAGATCAAAAGGTGAGTTACTGGTGTGGGTACAGGGCGTATAAACTGCGCGGGAGACCCAGTCCCTCATGAGTCGAGATTAGGCTTAATCACATTATGGGCAAGAAAACTGACATCTAGAGGAGTCCAACCTGTAGCAATAGAGCAATGGTGCTTCGATTATCTCTGGTTATATGGCTTAGTCGAGCCTGAAACTGGAGAAAGCTTTTTTGCAGAATTTTCTCATGTAGATGGGGTTTGCTTTCAGCAGTACCTGAAGTGGTTTGCTCAAAACTATCCAGCCGAACTACATATAATTCAACTAGATAATGGACGGTTACATACTTGGTCAAAATTAGAAATTCCTGAGAATGTTATCCTTTTATTTAAACCTCCCTACAGTCCACGAGTTAATCCGATTGAAAAATTATGCAAAAAAATTAAAAAGCAATTGAAGTGGGAACTGTTTGAGAACCTTGACAGTTTAAGGAACCTAATATCTCAAGTCTTACAGTAGTTAACTCCACAAACCATTAAATCCGTGACGGGATGGGACTTTATTTTAGAAGCTTTATCTGTAGCATAATTTTTCGTATTTCATATTACAATCAATTAAGGTATACTTATAATTTGTCAAACTACTCATAAAGTGATGACACAATCCTCTTTATTTGAGAAACTAAAACACCCTAACCCTCACTTGCGTGATCGAGCAATGTGGGAAATAGTCGAAACTTGTGATGAAACTACCATTCCTAACTTGATGGAAGTTTTGGCAGAAGAAGATACCGTCTATCGACGGGCAGCAGTTAAAGCACTCGGAGCGATCGGGACAGATACTGTGCCATTTTTAGTCGATTCGTTGCTCAACAGTGATAATTCAACAATTAGGAGCAGTTGTGCTAAAGCTCTAGCTCAGGTAGCTATTAACTATAAGAATGTTCCTTTCCCATCTGAAGGAATTGAAGGCTTAAAAAAAGGACTCAGCGATACCAATCCCGTTGTTCATATTGCCTCAGCAATGGCTTTAGGAGTCATTGGTGTGCCTGCTTTAGATAGCTTGTTGGAAGTCCTAGATGGAACTGAGAACTTAGGCTTGGCAGTGGCAATTCTCAATGCTGTTAGCTCTATTAATGACGAACGCTCTAAAGCAGTCTTAACCAAATTAGCCAATGATGCCTCTGCTGACACCTATGTACGGGAGACAGCCATCAGTGCTTTATCCCGCTTGGATATGTTGAATTTCAAACCTAACCGAAGTTAAAAAGGCTAAAGCTACTGTGCTTCAGCCAGGTTAAGCTTATTTAATATTTAGCTATTCCCAATCGTTTTCTGATGATTGCCTCTCTAGTTGAGTAATTGCCAATTTAATAATCTGCTTAATATCTGCTTCTGATTCCTGTTCCCATGCTGTTTGTAAGGGAACTAATGCACTATCGGAACGAATTTTCATCAAAGATAGAGCTGCTGCCTTGCGAGTTTCACCGCTAGTAGGATGATTCAGTAACTCTATCAAATAGGGAGCTGCTGGTTTATAAGCCAAATTTCCCAGGACGGCTGCTGCTTCAGTGCGTACTATTTCAGACGAATCTCTTAGGGCAGTCAATAAAATATTCAGAGCCTCTTCCTCCCCTGAATCTTGGGCAATTTTGGCGATCGCCCCTACCACAGCAGCCCTAACTGCGACTTTTTCAGAATGAATCTCCCGATATAGATACTCTTTTGCTTCAGGTCCAATAAATGCCAAAGCCCAAGCTGCATGACCTTTGGTACTTTCTGGATACTCTGTTGACCCTAAAATGTCCAACAATGGAGGTACAGCAGCTTTTCCTATCCTGGCTAGGGCACCAACTGACGATCCTTTAACCACTGTATCTTCATCATTGAGGAGAGCATGGACTAAGGGAGAAACTGTTTCTGGGTCAGCAATCAGGGTGAGGGTTTTGGCACTAGCTCTGCGTACTACAGGATCGGGGTGATTTCCGAGAGCCTCTATCAAGAAAGGAGTAGCTGGTTTGCCAATTTGTCCGAGGGTCTCAGCAAAGCCTAAGCGCACCATTCCCCGTGAATCTCCCAGACACTCTACCATAAGTTTTAGGCGTTGACTGTCGTTGGGGTCAAAGGTTTGTTGGACTACTTCTTTTCTAGCAGAGGCCAGAAAAGCATCTGTTTCTTCTGGAGACATAAAAAAACGGCGTTGATAAATTAGTGTATGATATTAATCTTAATTCTTTAGGAGTCAGGAGTCATATCATGTCCGGTTGAATACTTATTCTTTGGTGGAAGGAAGGCAGAAGGTTTTCTTTCAATAGAGGAGGTAGTCGGATATATTTATCCCTTTATTTTTTTGCCATAGTTACCCCAAAATACTAACTTTTTGGTCGCTCAAGCTTAAAAAGCTGCACTTTTTTTCTTTCTAAAAAGGCACTTACCTTTATCTGTAAATGCTTTTAGATTTAATCAGCAAACCCTAATAAAAATACAGTGACATCTCCCACACGCTCGCTGACGCTATAGTGTGGGCTTCTCGTTTCGTAGCCCCGGTATCCCGTCGGGCTCCACGAGCTTTAAAGACGGAATGCCCTACCGCCCTATTTTTTATATTTATCGCCGCATTTAAGTCGCGGTCTATGACAATGCCGCAATGCGGACAACAATGAGTTCGTATGTTTAATTCTTTCTTGACTTTTTTTCCACAGTTTGAGCAATCTTGGCTAGTATTTTTGGGGTTCACTGCTATAATCTTCTGTCCAGCATTTCCGGCTTTGACAGTCAAAATAGTTAGGAATTTACCCCATCCAGCATCGTTAATTGATTTACTCAAACGAGTTTTTGCTAGCCCTTTAATATTTAAGTTTTCATAAGCGATAACATCCGCTTTTGATAATAATTCATTGGCTGTTTTGAAGTGGAAATCTTTACGTTTATCGGCAATTTTTTTATGTTGTTTAGCTACAGTTTTTACAGCCTTTAACCACCTTTTACTTCCTTTTTTCTTTCGAGATAAACGTTTTTGTAGAGTCTTTAATCGCTGCTGAGATTTTCTATAGTATTGAGGTATAGGAACTGATTCTCCTTCACTTGTGACTAAGAATTCCTTCAATCCCATATCAATTCCCAGAGTGTTTTTTAATGTTGGTTCCACTTTAGTTGTTAAAGCTGGAACTGATTTGTCTTCTAGGGATAAAGTAATATAATAACCATCTGCTTTACGACTAATCGTCACTGTTTTAATTTGAAAACCATCAGGTAAAGGTCGATGTTGAATAAATTTGATATTGCCTATTTTGGGCAAGTTTATTTTGTTTTCTTCTATGCAGTTTTGCTTGATTTGAGGATAAGTAAAACTACGATAACGTCCTTTTCCTTTGAACCTTGGTTTTCCTAATTTATGTCCATTTTTGTCTGTCTTAAACCATCTGTCAAAGGCAAGTTTTACCCGTTTTATACAATCCTGTAAAACCTGAGAATGAATTAGCTTGTATTCCGGAAACTTGTCTTTGGTATTGACCAAATCTTTTTTTTGAGAGTAATAATCTGGATTATCTCTGAGTTGAGGGATTGGCATCACCAAGGGACAAGCGTTAACTGGACAACGGTTTTCTGACCACCATGAGAATCTTTCACCCAGCCTATAATTGTACTGCCGACGCAACAATTCCAACCACATTTCTATGACTGCGGTTTGTTCTTTGTTGGGTCTTAATTTATATTGGTAGGCAGTGCGCATAGTGGAAAATTTTTGAAGCTACATAAGATAATAACACAAGTTTTTTAAGGCGACAACTTGCGGATAATATTTGTAAATTGAATGGGCATTGAACCCATTCAATTTACCGCCGAGAAGCCTCACGCCATAATCTTCGATTTGGCGTGAGGCTTCTCGGCGGTCTAGCTAAAAAAACCCGCGCTGTAATACTTACGCAGTACACAGCCGGGATTAAGTAAAAAAAACGAGAGACATTAAGCGACTTCGCTAATACTGATAATTTTTCCGCCTGTTTTCTGGATATTTTGAAGTATCTTAGACATTTGGCTGTAGTTGACTACGCATTCTTGACGACTGAGCTTGCCCAATCTAGCAGGAGATCGAGAGGTAGAAAATGCTATTGTGAAGCGCTTTTCTGTATTACCATAAGAAGCTCCATTGCCGATTGCCAGTGGCTTTATCGGAGTTGGTAAATTAGCAGCCACAGAAGAAATTAATTGGGCGCGTTTATCGCTATCGTTAGTTGCAGAGCCGCGTAATAGAGAAAACATCCGGTTGAATGCTTCGTTTTTCAGTCCAACAACTGAACGAATACTGCGTGGATAGGGTACAATATTATCGCCAAAATTTTGAATATACTCGTCACTATCAATGTACGAGTTAATCTCAGTTTCGTATCCTTGTTCGTTATAAATCTGAACGTGCTCAGAAATTTCCTCTTGAGCTTGAGGAGGACGACCCAATAAATGCTTAAAATTTAACTCAATAAAGCGGTACTGAGACGAAGAGTGAAAAAAGAGTGATTGATAAAGACTTGATTGAGCCACACTCCTAACAAATTCACGGACTGTAATGTCGCCATTACGCAGTAGAGACTCAGCACTAGAGAGGCGATCGCCTTCCATGAGATACTGGTTTCCTAGTACCTGCTTATAAACTGCCCTGATGAGCTGTTCTAGCTCTCCTTCTGTGGTATTAGGACGGAGTTCTAGTGGGTCAACTTCAAAGGCATCCAAACCTAGAGTCGCTGATGTGCTTAATTTTCCCATTACTTTATTTTCTAAAGACCTGATGTTGATATTCTTAAAATTATGTTCGCTCTTAAGGCAGCGTAGTTAGCCTGCAGTAGGAGTAGTTAGCTCAATGAGTTCAAACCTCTAAACCCATAGCTTCTAACCCTTACAAGCAGACTAACCTTTATATCGCAATACTTTCAATAAAGAGTATTAGGACATGGAATTGATTAAGTAATCAAGATATCCATTGTATTCCCCTAAGGCTTGAGGAGACAGATCGCGAGGAGCGCAACCCCGATTCCGAAGGAAGCTTAACCCAGTAACGTAAGTATCAGTACCAATTCCAAGAGCGCGGTATACTTCCCGTGCTCCAGCAATTCCCCACTCATCAAGAGGACCTGTACCACCAACAATTAGACAGTAATTAATTAAGCGCAAGTAGTGAACGATATCCCGCTTGCACTTATTTTTCTGAGTTTCGGCATCCATATCCCGACCACTGCCACTAGGGAATTTGCTATAAATAGCATCAACAGCTTCTTGAGCTACAGCATCATAATTGCTTGCTAACTTTTCTGCTGCTTCGAGTCTGGCAGCAGAACGCTGTAAGCTACCTTGTACTGATTCTAAATCAGAACCACTGGGAAAACGACCTGCTAGATCGGCAGAAGCAACAGTTGTACTTAAAACTGATTTCATAATTGAATGTTTCTCCTATTCTCAAAGATAGATTTGGTCAAAATGTTAATTGATTAGCTTGAATGGCTCTAAACCTAGCTAATTTTAGCTGATAGCAGCAACAACTGCATCAAAGTAGCCAGAACACTCAGCGACCAAACTAGCGCAGTCGCCTTCAGTCACATCAATCTTTTTGTATTTGCTTCCTGCCTGAGCTTCAGTGTTCGTGTTACTGATGTGGGCAACAGCACAAGCTTTCATGATTTCAACAGCGCGAACTGTATTACCTGTGGGTACTCCTAGAGCAGCATAGGTTTCTTTAAGGCCATTGAGGCAGCGGTCTGTGAGAATAGAAGCATCTCCAGTTAACAGAGCATAGGTGATATAACGAAGAATAATTTCCCCATCCCTTAGGCAAGCTGCCATTTTCCGGTTGGTGTAAACACCACCACCTGGTGAAGTTAAACCAGGGCTTTCGCAACAGATACCAGCAACAGAGTCAGTAACAATACAGCTAGCGTTACTAGCAATGGAGTTAACTGCATCTAGACGTTTGTTACCATCAGCATTGATGCTGTGACAAAAGAAGCTAGTGAATGGGTATTTAGAAAATACCCCGATCTTACCAAACCTGGCGGACCTTGTGATTCTCAAATTAAGATCGAAAAATGTTATCGTGACCTAAGTCATTATCTGAGACTAATTAATTATTGTTTAGTAGTTGGTAGTACTGCTCCTCTGGATGATTGGGGTATTACTGGCCAGCGCGAAGTTTACCGCGCCCTCAATTTGCCTACTGCGCCTTATGTTAGCGCACTTCAATATACACGGAATCGTGCTTGTTCCCCCAGAGATATGTCTCCTCAAGCTTTAGCAGAATTTTGGGTTTATCTAGATTATTTAATTGATTCCTTCTCCTAACCAGTGTCGCTGCATAAATACTGTGGTGACTACAAATGATGATCGGGAGATGGGGAGATAATATAATACCAATTTGATAAATGTTTGCTACAAATGGTTAGGCTATTTCTTAGGAGTCAGGAGTCAGGATCCGTATGGGAATTGCTTCAATACCAGTTTTTAGCTCGGAAATCATCCTTTTTGTCAAAGGGAATATCCTGCATTTGTCTTTTTATTCCTCTTACTATTCGTAACATTCTTTTTTCAAATTGGTATAACTACTAGACATAGGCGTGATAATAAAAAATCAAATCAATTCTCACACATAAATTATCAATTATTTCCCCTCCTGGGAGGGGGAGGGGCTAGGGGTGGGTTCCCTACTGCCTACAGCAAAGCTGCCTACTCCCTATGCGTGGAGGAGATGTCTACTGGGGTTGCATATTATGGAATGATACTGCAAAAAATTGGTTTATAC
>NZ_JAAHGK010000229.1:0-7412 GCF_010672505.1 Okeania sp. SIO2B9
TTAAAGCCAAATTGGACTCACCCTGACGTAGACTCTGACAAGCTTCATGTATAGCTACTAAAGATGATGAACAAGCTGTATCTATTGCTATTGATGGGCCTTGCAATCCTAAAAAGTAAGATAACCTACCTGCTGCAAAACAAAACCCATTTCCTGTAGCATCATAAGGGCTAATATTTTCGACTTGACTGAAACCCAAATTAGCATAATCATTTTGACCGATACCTAGAAATACTCCTGTCTGAGTGTTTTCTAATTGCTGGGGATCAATACCAGATCTTTCTAAAGCTTCCCAAGTTACTTCTAAAATAAAACGTTGCTGTGGGTCAAGGCTATGTGCTTCTTTGCCGGAGATACCAAAAAATTGCGGATCGAACCGATCTACCTGCTCTACTAATGCTGCGTGACGGATATACATTTTCCCTGGAGTATCAGGGTTTGGGTCGTAGTAAGAATCTATATCCCAACGTTCTAGTGGAATCTCTCTAACAGAGTCTTTACCATTAGATAACAATTCCCAGAAACTTTCTGGTGTGTTGGCATTTCCAGGAAATCGACACCCTATGCCAATAATGGCGATCGCTTCACTTCTGGAGCGCTCCATCATCTCCAACTTAGTTTCTGCTTGTTTTAAAGCTAAAAACATTTGTTTGGATAATGATAGTTGCTCTTTTTTGGTACTCGGTTCCATAAACTTTTAGCCTTAACCTAATTTTTTTGACTTATAGAGCAAAATATATATTTTTTTTTAGCTTTCACCTAATCTTAGAGCATGTTCTGAATTTTTTCTAGTTGTTGAGCTGCTAGTGCTTCAAAATCTTCTTCTGAAATATCTTCCAGAACTGGCAATACATTACCATCTATTTCTGATACATCAGTTTGGCTCAGGCCATTAGAGGATTCCTCATTTTCTGTTGTCTTCCATTCCATTAATTCCTCTATATGTGAGGACAATTTGGCGATCGTTGGGTATTCCATCGCTATTGTCTCAGGTAAGTTAGTTCCTAGTTGATTTTGCAGTCGATTTTTTAATTCTACCGCCATTAAAGAATCCATGCCCATTTCCATAAACCCTAAATTCATTTCCGGTAATTGAGATGAGCTTAAACCTAGTACTTGAACTACTTCCCCTCGAATGTGTTCGGTTAAAATTTCTTGACGTTCCTCTTCTAAGGCCGTTTCTAATTTGGCTAAAATTTCTACTTTTACTTTCTGCTGTAGTGTATCATTATCTGCCAACTTTTCCTTTTTTAATAATTCTTGTAATAAAGAACTTTTTGTGATACCACTCCAATGTTCTGCTAATACCGACCACTCTACTGGTATTACACCTACCTGTGACCTAGCAGATTGATTTCCCAAAAGTAAGTCCAAGGAATACATTCCTTCTTTGGGAGCTATTTCACCTATTCCACTGTTCTGAATACGATTTTGATGCTCCACTGCTAAACGAGCAGCCATTCCCCCAGACGCCCATGCTCCCCAGTTAATAGCTAATCCTGATAATCCTCTGCTGCGACGATAACCAGCTAAACCATCCATAAAAGCATTAGCTGCAGCATAATTTCCTTGACCAGGGGAACCAATTAGGGAAACCATTGAGGAGAAACAGATAAAGAAATCTAATGGCAAATTTTGAGTTAATTTATGTAAGTGCCAAGTTCCTCTTACTTTTGGCGACATTACTTTGGCAAAACGCTCCCAGTTCATCTGTTGTATGGTTCCATCATCAAGCACTCCTGCTGCATGAATTATTCCTTTGAGTTTTGGCATTGATGTCTGAATCTTCTCCAGAATTTTGGCTATATCTTCTTCTATAGCAATATCCCCTAACCAAACCTTGACCTGGCATCCTGTTTGTTCTAATTTTTGTATTGATTCTTGGATTTTTTCTGAAGGAGCGTTACGCCCAGTTAAGACAATATTTTTAGCTCCCTTAGATACTAACCATTCTGCGGTATGTAGTCCTAACGCTCCTAATCCTCCTGTTATTAAGTAACTACCATCTGATGATAAGGATAGGGGTTGAGGAAATTCTGGAGGAGATTGATTTACCAGACGAGCTACATAAGTATTTTCTCCCCGTAAAGCTAGATGATCTTCTTCTTGTTCATTAACTAATAATTGCCATAGCATTTCTATTTCGTCTGCTGCTGGAGCTTGTGGGTCTAGGTCCACTAATCCTCCCCATAATTGGGGATGTTCTAGGGACACTGCTCTACCTAATCCCCACAGAGGCGATGCTGCTAGTCCTGTTATATTATTTTCTGTTTTGGATAATACTGACTGAGACCCACGGGTTACTAACCATACTTGAGGGGTGTTTGCCTTTTTGAGTAAGGTTTGTAACAGATACACTACGCTGCCACATCCCCATATTTGTGTTTCTTCTAGGGTTTCAAGGGTTAAGTCTTTTGATTCAGGAGCGTCTAAACTCCACAAGTGAATTAACTTTGATGAGGGAGTTGGAGTATTTTGCTGAATTTCTTGGTACAGTTGTTCAAATTCTTCGGGAATATTAGGATTTAGTTGATATTTTCCTACTGCTAGTTTTTGATAGCTCTCCCCTCTATAAACTAAGCTATATTCATGACCCTGTTGTTGTAATTTTTGGGCTAATTTTTCAGCTACTCCTGTAGTATCGGCAAAAATCAGCCAATGACTTAATTGAATGTTTGTTGTTGAGTTACTTTGAGCTAAAGGTTTCCATTGAATTTCATAGAACCAATTTTTTACAGTTACTGCTGTTAATTGTTCTTGATGTTGTTTAGCTAATACATCTAATATTTCTGGTAAAAGTTTAAGCTGTTCTGGTGAAAAATTTACCGCTCTTTCTAGTTGTTGAGTGAGGGTTTCTGTGTTTCCTTGAGTGAGTAGTTGAAAAATTGGAGTCTCACCAATATTTTCTAACTTTTGATGTTGTTGTTTCTGTTTGTTTTCTGTTTTTTCTACCCAGTAACGTTGTCGTTGGAATGGATATGTTGGCAATGCTACTTTCTGACGAGCATAACCTTGGTCAAACCCTGACCAATTTATTTTGATACCTCTAACATACAACTTTCCTAAAGTCAATAACATTTGCTGCCATTCATCGTTCAAAAGCGCAGCATCCTCTGTCTTCCCCCGAAGATCGGGGGACGGGAGGGGGATTTTCTTCGGACGCAACGATGGCAACCATTCTCCTGAATCTCCTGCTAGACATCTACGTCCCATCCCTAACAAAATTGGTTTCGGTCCTATTTCCAAGAAAAGTTCATTCCCTTGCTCGTGCAATGTTTTTATGCTTTGATAAAACCTTACTGGTTGTCGGATATGATCTACCCAATATTCGGCCTTAGTTACTTCATTTGCTGCTTTTTGACCAGTTACATTTGATACCAGTGGTATTTTCGGCCGATTATAGATGACTGACTGAGCTACTGTTGCAAATTCGGCCAACATTGGCTCCATCAACGGCGAATGAAAAGCATGGGAAACTTGTAATTTTTTGGTCTTAACTCTTATTGCTTTGAACTTACTACAAACTGTTGCGATCGCTCCACTCTCTCCAGAAATCACCATACTTTCTGGTCCATTAACCGCTGCTATTGTCACTTGTGAACTATAATCTGCTATTACTTCTGTAACCACAGATTCTGAGGCCATCACTGCTACCATCTCTCCACCGGAGGGTAACTGTTGCATCAACTGTCCCCGCATAGCAATTAATTTCAGACCATCTTCTAAACTGAAAACTCCTGCTACTGTTGCTGCCACATATTCTCCTACACTGTGACCCATGACTACAGTTGGTTTGATTCCCCAAGATTCCCATAATTTGAACAAAGCATATTCAATGGCAAATAGAGCAGGTTGGGTATAAGCTGTCTGGTCTAACAAATTCGAGGTTGACTTTTGTACATCTTTAGGGTAAATAACTTCTAATAGAGGTACTTCTAGATAGGGTTGTAAAATTTGGTCGCATTGATCTAAAGCCTGACGGAAGGTTGGTTGAGTTTCATACAGTTGCTTACCCATATCCACATATTGGGAACCTTGACCTGTGAATAGGAAAGCTAGCTTAGAACTTGCGCTACCACTATCAAATTCTCCACAACATAGTCCAACTACTTCCTTTCCTGTTTTTTGGTCAAGTAGCTTTTGTGCTAATTCGTTTTGGTCAGAAGCAATAACTGCTAGTCGATGCTTAAAATGTTTCCTTCCTGTATTAGCTGTGTAACATACATCTGCTACTGCCAAATCTGGATATGTTTCTAAATGCTTTTGATAACTACTGACTAAATCTGCTAAAGCTTTTTCTGTTTTGGCTGATAAAGTCAATAAATGCAGCGGACGCTCTAAATCATGCCCCTTTTCCCCATTTGTGTTAATTCTAAATTCTGAATTCTGAATTCTAAATTCTACAGGGGCTTCTTCTAAAATTATATGAGCATTAGTACCACCCATACCAAAGGAACTAACTGCTCCTATTCTTGGTTTTCCCTCGCTAGACCAAGACATTAAGGAAGTAGGAATTTTTATTGGTAACTTATCCCAATCTACAAGAGGATTAGGTTGTTTTAAATGTAAATGAGGAGGAATTTCCTGATGCTTAAGGGCTAAAATCACCTTCATCAAAGATGATACCCCTGCTGCTGCTTCCAAATGCCCAAGATTTGTCTTGACCGAGCCCACAATTAAAGGGGAATCTGCTGGACGTTTTTTCCCGTATACTTCTGCCAGAGCTTCTATCTCAATTGGGTCTCCTAAAGAAGTTCCTGTACCGTGAGCATCCAAATAGCTAACTTGATTGGGTTCTAACTTAGCATTTGTCAGAGCTTGTTGAATTACCTGCTTTTGAGCCATTTTATTAGGAACTGTCATCCCACTACTTGGCCCATCGTGATTAACAGCAGAACCTCGAATAACGGCGGAAATTAGATCGCCATCACTAATTGCATCAGACAAACGCTTCAAAACTAGGACACCACATCCTTCTGCCTGACCATAACCATTGGCAGCAGCATCAAAAGTCTTGCAACGACCGTCAGGGGATAGTGCTTTTGCTTGGCAACGACCAATAGTGCTGAAGGGGGATAATATTAAATTTACCCCACCTACTAATGCTATGTTGGATTCTCCTGAACGCAAACTCTGACACGCTAAATGGGCAGCAACTAAAGAACTTGAACAAGCTGTATCTACCTGTAGATTAGACCCTTGCAAACCCAAGAGATGAGAAATACGACCTACACCAATACTTCTATTAATGCCAAGAGTAGGGTAACTATTTGCTTCACGGAGAATGACGCTAGTATAGTCATCTGTCGATGCGCCCATGAATACACTTGTCTGACTATTCTTCAGATTTTCCCATGTTTGTCCAGAATTTTCTAGTGCTTCCCATGTAACCTCTAACAGTAGTCTGTATTGAGGATCTAAACTAACTGCTTCTCTAGGAGAAATACCAAAAAATAAGGGGTCAAACTGGTCAACTTGATCGATAAACCCACCCTGTCTAGTGTAGGATTTCCCAGGAACTTCTGGATCGGGATCGTAATAAGCGCTCACATCCCAACGTTCAGGAGGAACTGGCGTAATTGCATCTATACCATCATGTAATAAATTCCAGTATTTTGATGGGTCATTAGCTCCTCCAGGAAATCTACAGGCCATGCCAACAATGGCGATCGGTTCGGTTTTGGCTTTGTTTACTGCTGCGAGTTTACCCCGCATTTCCTTCAATGTTTGAAGTACTTCTTTGGATAAGACGTTTTGTTGGTTTGTTTGAGAAGTATTGTTCATTTTAGTCCTCTGTCAATCAATAATATATATAGACATCTCCAGAAAATAGGGAACAGGGAACAGGGAACAAGGAACAGGGAACCCACCCCTTTCCCCTCCGGTGGAGGGGAATAATTGATAATTTATGGATAAGAATTGATTTTATTTTTGATTTTTGGAGATATCTAATGATGGATCAATCCTCTCTCCGCGTCCCCGCGTCCCCGTATCTACCTCAACCCGTCAATTCAAAATTGACAGACCACTAGTCCTCCTTCAGCAAAGCTTGGATTTCTTCTAATTCTGAGGCAATGGCACTATCAACTTCTCCTTCAAATTCTGTTTCTATCTGTTTGGGAGGAGTTACTTCTTGACTATCTTGAACATCAATTTCTTCTTCCTCCCCTTCTGGGAAAATTTCTTCGATCAAGTATTCAGCTAAGTCTTTGATATTAGACTTTTCAAACAAGGTAGCTGTGCTGATGGAAGAATTAAAAGTAGAACTCAACAGATTTCTTAGCTCAACTGCCATCAAGGAATCCATTCCCATTTTAAAGAATCCTAACTCCGGATCTGGAAGTTTAGATTTCGATAATCCGATAATTTTAGCTACATCATTTTGCAACTGCTCAATGAGTATTTCGTTCCGTTCACTTTCTGGAGCTTGATAAAGTTGTTCTAACAATTCCGATTTACGTCCGGAAGTCTGTTCTCCATCTGTTGCTTCTGAGTCTAGTGAAATTTCTTGCAGAAATGATCGTTTACCTCCTAGTTCATAGAGGTCTTTAAATAAATCCCAATTTATATCTGCTACTACTGTTTGAGGGTTATTGCTTGTTAATACTTTCTCCAAGGCAGCTATTGCTTTTTCTGGTTCTAGTGGTTTTACACCCATTTGGTTTAACCAATTCATGGCCTCTCCTTCTGCCATTCCGCCTCCTGACCAAGGCCCCCAATTTATGCTATAGGTTGGTAATCCCAGAGATTGTCGATAATAAGTTAATCCATCTAGAAAATTGTTGGCTGCTGCATAGTGAGCTTGAGCTTTTGAACCCCATACTGATGCAATGGAGGAGAAATTCACAAAAAAGTCTAGCTCAAGGTTCTGGGTTAATTGATGTAGCAACCATCCTCCTATTACTTTTGGACGGAGTATGGCTTCAAGTTGAGAAAGTTCCATCTCCTGAAGCAGGTTCAATCCTACCAGTCCTGCTGCATGAATTACTCCTTTGAGAGGTGGTATTCCTTCTTCTACTTGCTTGAACACTCTCTCCATATCTTCTTGAACAGATACATCTGCTTGAGTTACAACTACTTCTGCTCCTTGTTTCTCTAAACTATTAATCTTCAATTGTGCTTGCTCTGATGGTTGAGAGCGACCAGTTAATACTAGATGTTTACATCCCTTCTCTACTAACCATTGAGCTATGCTCAATCCTAATGATCCTGTTCCCCCAGTAATTAAATAACTTCCTGACTCACTGAAAGATATTTGCTGAGACTCTGCTAAGAGTTTTCTTTCTAAACGAGCTACATAGATTTCTCCATTACGGATGGCCAGTTGATCTTCTTCTTGCTCTTCTTCTAGTAGCTGTAGTAGTGTTTCTGCTTCATTTTCATTTGTGGACGATGCCTGGTCTAAGTCTAGT
>NZ_JAAHGK010000023.1:0-17837 GCF_010672505.1 Okeania sp. SIO2B9
TGCACCATTTTAAAAGTCAAAAATCAAAAGTTAAAAGCTGGAAATGGGGGAAAATTTACAACCTTCTTACTTACAGTAGATTCGGTGATTAATGTGGTACAACTAACAAGGTAAATATTTTTTGCTTATTCCCTATCTTGCTCCCCATCTTCCCTACTCCCTACTCCCTACTCCCTAAAACTAAAAATGAAACATCAAGAATTACCAATTATTGGCTGGCGGGAATGGATAGCATTACCCGAAATTGGCATTACTAAAATCAAGGCAAAAATCGATACTGGCGCTCGTACCTCTAGTTTACACGCTTTTGATATTGAGACTTTTGAAATTGATGGTAAACCAAGAGTAAAATTTAAAATTAATCCCCAACAACGAGATACGAATCAAACAGTAATTGCTGAAGCAGAATTAATAGATGAACGTAATGTTCGTAGTTCTAGCGGGCAAGCAGAATTACGCCCTGTGATTCTGACAGAAGTAAATTTAATGCAAAAAAAATGGCAAGTTGAGTTAACATTAACTAATCGGGAATTAATGGGATTTAGAATGTTATTGGGACGACAAGCTGTGCGGGGAATTTTCTTAATTAACCCAGGCAAATCTTATTTAGATAAAAAGGCAAAAATTAGTCAAAAAAAGGACAAAAAAAATGTTGGAAAATAATAAAATGAAAATCGCTATTTTATCAACTGAACCAAGTCTTTATTCAACTAGAAAATTGGTAGAAGCAGGGGAAAAACAAGGTCACGAAGTGCAAGTTATTGATTACTTGCGCTGTTATATGAATATTACTTCGATGAAGCCTCAAGTTATTTATAAAGGTGAACCTTTGGAAGGACTTGATGCTATAATTCCTCGCATTGGTGCTTCTAAAACATTTTATGGTACCGCTGTAGTTAGACAGTTTGAAATGATGGGAGTTTTTACCCCAAATCCTTCTCAAGCCATTTCTCGGTCTCGCGATAAATTACATTGTTTGCAATTATTAGCTAGAGATGGAATTGGATTGCCTGTAACTGGGTTTGCTAATTCTACTAAAGATATTGATGGTTTAATTAATACCGTGGGAGGTGCTCCTTTGGTCATTAAATTATTAGAAGGAACTCAAGGAATCGGAGTAGTTTTAACCGAAACTTATCAAGCGGCTAAGTCAGTTATTGAAGCTTTTCGTGGCTTGGATGCTAATATTTTAGTTCAAGAATTTATTAAAGAAGCAGGTGGTGCAGACTTGCGATGTTTTGTAGTAGGAGATAAAGTAATAGCATCTATGAAAAGACAGGGAGCTGAGGGTGAGTTTCGCTCCAACTTGCACCGGGGTGGTAAAGCAGAAAAAATTAAATTAACTCCTGAAGAACGTTCAACTGCTACCCGTTCAGCTAAAGCAATGGGGTTGAGAGTTGCTGGGGTAGATTTATTACGCTCTAATCATGGCCCTGTGGTGATGGAGGTGAATTCTTCTCCCGGTTTAGAAGGAATAGAAGCAGCTACAGGAGTAGATGTTTCTGGCAAGATAATTGAGTTTTTAGAGAAGAATGCAGAAAAAGGTCAAGTGCGCGATCGCATTGAAGATTGACAAGTTGTAGTTATATTATGTCCGGATAATTAGCGACCGTAAAGTTATTAGGTGGTAGGTTTCAACAATTAATAATTAATAATTAATAATTAATAATTAGGGTTTGCTGAAAAAGTCTTTTGGCAGGGGTAGGAGTCAGAGTAGATATTCACCCTTAGGTTTACACAAACGATACCAACGGACTCGATCTCCCCATCTCCCCATCTCCTCACACTCCCCATCTCTCCATCTCCCCACCCACTACCCGCTTTTAAAATTAGATAACCAACTTTTAACTACTCTAGAAAATACTTTAGCTAGTCCAGAGCAGATCGCAAGTCGGTTAACTAATATCAGTGATTCTTCTCTCATCTAATTGCTAGATCAAGTGGTTTTCTAGGAGACATAATCTATAAAAATAGGGCACATAAATATTATTGTGCCCCAGCATTTCCTAAAATAATTGTAGGGACGCTCCTTGGAATGTCCTTACATTCTTTTTCACAGATATCTAATTTCAAAACTTGAAACTTTTCTCTACCTAAAACTTAATCAAAATTCGACCGCTTCTTATAGTTACCGGATACTGTTGCAAGGTCATTTCTGGAGCAGTCAAACATTGTCCGGTTGCTAAGTTATATTTAAAGTTATGAAATGGGCAAGTGAGAATACCTTCTATTACTTCTCCTTCATCTAAAGGTTTGGCTAAATGACTACAACTATTACGATAGGCAATAACATCATTACCCACACGAGTCAAAATTAATTTCAACCCATCCATATCAACAGCTAAAATACCACCTTTCGGTATCTGGTCAATATTTGCTAAAGCAACCCAACCTGTTTCCTCTTGTGCAGCAAAGGGACTGGCAATAGTATTGCTTGTTTTTCCACTAACTGGAGTATTGACCGAAACCACATTTTTGATTTCCGGACAGTGGGTTTTAATTGCCTGCTCGACTCCATCTTTCATGGTTAAGGTTGAAGCAGGACAATTACTACAGTTTCCCACTAATTTTACTTCCACGGTATCCGGTAGTTTTATGGCAAGTAATTCCACATTGCCATTATGACTTTGCAAACCTGGACGCACTCTATCTAATGCCTGTTGAACCCTGATTTCTAGAGAAGGCGTAGGTGGTTTAATCAATTCGTGGTAGCGCAGTAGACTATAAACTACTTCATCTTGCACTGCCTGACGCAATGCTGGCATAGATTCCTGTTTAACACTACGAATTAATCGGGTTAAAGCTTCTTTGTGTAATGCTTCTATGGCATTTTTCAACCCTTCAACCACTACTTTTTGATTTTCATCCCAATGAGCGATCACCTGCTCAAAATGATTAATATCAGATACTAGAGATTCTAGACTCACAGACTCTTGCAAGGGAAGTTTGGCTTGAGTCATTTTTATTATTTTCTTCCTATTGCAACTTCAAATCTTTCAGCAAAAATGGCATAGAGATTCCAGTTGCCAAACTAGAAATAATAATTGGAAACAATAGTGTTGTTCCCATTTGTGCCATTACTATTAGTAATAGAGCACCAAAAGAAGTACCTATGGCTACTTGTTTGAAAAAATAAAATGGATTTCGTAGTAGTTTTCCTTTGAATAATAATTTGGTACTAAACCAACCGACTTCTAGCATAATTGTTTATCCTTTTTTCAACTGTTAGTTATTGTAGGGTTGCACGAATATATTCATTTATGTTCATTGCATGGTTTGAAGTTTGTAACAAATACTCAAACATTTAGGTAGTGATGCATTGTAATGGTGGTCTATTTTAATTATTTTGGTCAAGGACAAAAGCAGTGGAAGCATCTTGCTTCCTTGCTCGTATCTTGCTCCCATGAAGCACCATTGTTCATCCCCATCTACCATTACACAAGTAGGACTACCTGATTGTCAAACCTGTCGTTGCCAACCACTAAAATCTTTTCAAAGATTTACAAATATGATGCAGCAGATTTGATATACGAATCCATCAGCGAGGGAGACGCTCAACATCTGTGCATCTTACCTAAATCAATGTCTTGCTGCTTCATAAAACCGATATAAAACGTCTCTCTTGGTGCGCGTTCCCTCTCTTGGTCAGCATTCCCTCTCTTGGTCGGCATTCCCTTGCGTCTGATGCCGACGCGGGTTCCGACCGCAAGCGAGCTGGCATCGTCGCGGGGTCTGACCACTTGCGTCTTGCGCCGACGCGGGGTCGCACCGCATAATTAGTGACATTTTAATGTTTACTTCCTGCTTTCCTACGGAATGCTATGCAAACAACTGAGACCGTTGGCGGTTACTCATACACAGGCATTGACGGTCAAGCGGACCGCATTTTTTAAATTAATACTCGCATTCAGATCGCGGTCTATAGATATCCCACACTCAGGGCAGTCAAAGCTCCTAAACAAATTTTAAAATTGCCAAGCCAACAATAACTGCCGGAATCACACCAGCAGGGCCAAACAATCCACCAATCATGGCAGCTAGACTATAACCTAAATCTTTTCCTGCCAACCATATTCCACCAATAGCACCAGCAATAATCGAAATTCCGCTAGCAACTCCTAGCCAGAATATGGCTGTTAGTATTGTAATCTCTCCAGTAACTAAGTTACTGATAAAAATTTGAAAGCTGGGTATAGCCAAGTTTGTAATCAGAGTATTGACAACGGTAATTAGACCGCTCATTTTGTTTATTCTCCTATCTAGTAGTAACTGCTGAGTCAAAATCAAAAAGTGATAGTTCGCTTTCTACTGCTGCTAATGCTTCGGAAACTATTGTTGCTCTTTCTACTTGGCTATACTGACAAAAAATTGCTTGAGCTTCTTCATAGAGCATTTTTGCCTGGAGTAGATTTTGCTGATTTCCTGTTTCTGGATGTTTTGGATTATCTGGTAAGTTGTATAGCAGGTTGGCTTTATTAGAGATAGTGGCTGCATACTCTAATGGTGTATCTTTTGCTGTACGGACTTTCAAGGCTTCATTGTATGCAGTCAATGCCCGCAAATTATTGTCTATCGGATGCAGACTGGGGAGGTATTGTAAGGCATTGGCCAGATTGTTCTGCAACATCGCGTATTCGTTGGGATGTTCGATGAGGTTAACTACCTTTAATGCTTCCTCAAATGATTGTACTGCCATTGCTTGTCGCATACCCTCTCTTTCTGGAGATAGGGTCATCGAGAGATAAGCGATCGCGATGTTATTCTGCAATATGGCATATTCTTGTGGGTGTTTATCTGCGGTAAATATTAGTAACCCCCGCTGATATGCTTCTATTACCTGTTTCATTGTTGCCAAGTTAAAACTAACTAATGCTTGTAATACCAAGCCTAAATTCATTTCTGCTTCTGCAACTTCTTCAGGTATTCCTTCTTCCCTTAATATTTCTAGGGCAGTTTCATAAGCTTCTCTTGCCTCTAGCAATAGATCGGGTCCTTCTCCTGGCATAGCTCTTAAGGCTGTTGCCATTCCTACCAATGCTCTTGCTTGCAGCAGAGGATAATCGTTGCTGGATAATTCTATCGCTTGTTGATATAGGCCAATAGCATTATCCAGTTGTTTAGGGTCTTTTGGTTTTTGTTGCAACCCATTTGCCATTTCTATCAGCATCTGAATTTTTTCTGAAACATTTGCTGATTCAGATTCAATGGCATTCAGTGCTGCTCTAACGGAGGTATCACTAATAGTTTGAAGCACAATTTTTAATAAATTAGTATTTTTAACAAAAATATGTTGTTTTTTTTATGATTATCCAAGTTTAACTTTCAAGTTATTTTTATTTTATCAATATTCTTAATTCCCCTCTTATTGTTTATACTCTTTTTATATTTTTGCCGAATTTGAGTAATATTATCGATCGCATACTACGCTAAATCCGGCGTTCGACATAACCAATATTGATGAAGGTAAAGAAGAAGGCAGAGGGATTAGAGAGGAAGCAGAGCAGACTAATTTTTTGATGAAAACGATACTTTAAATACCATTTACTACTAAAAAAAACTGTTATCTTGGTTACTTATAGCAATGTGCGCTGGCATATTTACAAATGACAAGAGGTGTCCAATAGCTAAAAGCCTTATATTATCAGTTTTTTATTCCCCCTTCCGGAGCTGTTGCCTTCCGGAGCTGTTGCCTGCGCACAGCGCTATATTTAGATGAAAATAAAATTGGTATTAATAACCGTAGGTTGGGTAGAACGAAGTGTTAGCGGAGCTTATCCGTTAGGATAAACCCAACCTACATTTTTAGGTGTCTCGGTCCACTACCAATAGCTAACTCCTGACTCCTGATCTCTGACTCCTGATCTTAATACAGATATTCTATTAGACATCTCCAGAAAAGAGGCAACAGGCAACAGCCCCGGAAAGCAACAGGGAACCCACCCCGATCCCCTCCTGGGAGGGGAATAATTGATAATTTATGGATAAGAATTGATTTTATTTCTGATTTTTACCAGATGTCTATTTGAATACAAATTTAAAAATTCATGCTATTCAAATCCTTTCTTTACTTCTAACTACTAAATCCTGAATTCTGACTCCTGAGTTCTGACTCCTGACTCCTTAGCTATACGATAAACATCCCAGTCAACCTAAACAAGCAGCTAAATCTTCATCCGGAGTAGCGATCGCCTGTAAATTATACTTTTGGCTTAACAACTGGAACACATTGGGCGAAATAAACGCTGGTAAAGTTGGCCCCAACCGAATATCCTGAATTCCCAAATATAACAAAGTCAACAATACAGCTACCGCCTTCTGCTCATACCAAGACAAAATCATCGACAACGGCAACTCGTTCACACCCATATTAAACGCTTTTGCCAAACCTACAGCAATTTGAATAGCTGAATAAGCATCATTACATTGACCAACATCCATCAACCGAGGAATTTCCCCAATCATACCCATTTCTCGATCGAAAAAGCGGAACTTACCACAAGCAAGGGTCAAAACCACACAATCTTCTGGAACCTTTTCCACAAACTCCGTATAATAATTGCGGTCAGGTTTTGCTCCATCGCAACCACCTACTAAAAAGAAATGACGAATTTTTCCTTGCTTGACCGCCTCTACTACAGTATCAGCAACATTCAACACTGTATTCCGAGCAAAACCAACCATTACCTGTTTTGGTTCTCCATCTTCAGTAAACCCAGGCATCGACAACGCCTTTTGAATTACAGAAGTAAAATCAGGCATACCATCTGTTGTCGCATCTAAATGAGTCATTCCGGGATATCCCACCGGACCAATACTAAACAACTTATCCTCATAATTTTCATGGGGAGGCATCAAACAATTAGTTGTCACAATAACTGGGCCAGGGAATTTAGCAAAATCCTTAGTTTGATTCTGCCAAGCGGTGCCATAATGACCGTAGAAGTGAGAATATTGTTGCTTCAAAAGCGGATAACCGTGGGCAGGTAAAAGTTCTCCATGAGTGTAGACGGTAATGCCAGTATTCGCAGTTTGTTTTAAGATTTCTGCGAGTTGTCTAATATCATGACCGGAAACTAAAATTGCTTTTCCTGTCCGGGGGTTCAACGGTACGGTAGTGGGAACAGGATGACCATAGGTTTTGGTATGACCTGCATCTAAAAGTTCCATTGTTTTGAGATTAATTTCTCCCACTTTCAATGCTAGGTTTACCCAGTCATTAAGGGTAAGGTCTTGGTTATCCAAGGCAACTAATGCTTCGGCGATGAAGTCATAATTTTTTTCATCTTCTTCTCCCAACTCCTGAGCGTGGAAATTGTAAGAGGCAACTCCTTTGATGCCATAAATAACGGTGAGTTTGAGAGAGAAGATATCAACATTACTGCCAGACTGAGTAATAAATTTCAGGGAAGCATTTTCGCCTTGGAGAGATAAGCTTTCTGTATAGTCTGGTTGGTAGTTAGCTAAAGCAGACCATTGAATAGATGTATTAGTTTCTTGAATTTTGGTTTTCAGGTTTTCCCGGTGAGCGATCGCCTGCTTGATATATTCAGCAAAACTTTTTTTGTTAAAGTTAACATTTGTCATTGTGGCAAATATTGACTCACAGATGAAAACGTCTATTTCTCTAGTGGGAATATTTAATTCTTTTGCTCGGAGTCTGACTTCTGCCAACCCACGCAAGCAGTAAACCAATAAATCTTGTATGGCGTTGATTTCTGGACTTTTGCCACAAGCTCCCCATTGATGACATCCTTGGCCACTGGCAGTTTGTTCGCATTGTTCGCAAAACATAGACATAATTTTTTTCTCCTATTTGGTGTTCTTTACTGTAGTTTCGTTTCGGTGCGTTACGCTACCGCTAACACACCCTACTGGACTACTGGACTGACACACTTTAAATGTTGCATTAGATGGGAGATGGGGGGATGGGGGATGAGGGGATCAAGACACCTAGAAACAAAAATCTATTGCACAGTTTTAGCTGTGTCAGTCTACTACTGACTAGCTGTATTGACTAGCTATAAACTATTATATTTCTTCAAAGGACTTAATTTCATTAAAACTTAATATTTCTATATACAACAAAATCAAGTTCGATGGATGTATTTTAATAGTAAAAAAATCAGAATAAATAACCGATTTCAACTATTAATATTCCCCAAGATATCGAACTTGATTTAGTATTTTACAGCAGTTTCCGAAGCTATGATGTACAGTTTTTTTATTCTTTTCTGTTCCCTGTTCCCTGTTCCCTGTTCCCTTAAACCTAAAATTTTGTACCTCATAACAACGGGAAACGCTGTATATTCAAACTTTTGCTGTTGCAGACATTTGTGAATTACGCTCAAAGCTAATCATATTAGCAATAGATTCTGGTAATTCCTGCAAATCATCTGTATCTTGAGAACCACTTAAAGGAGAGACAAAAGTATAACAAGGGTCACATTCACCCGTATCATAAACCTGAAGAATCCAATAATCAGGATATCCTTCTATTGCTACTTCCACAATATACCAATTAGGCTCTTGTTTCGTATTTCTAATAGTAAACCATTCTTGTTCTGTCTGGGGAATTTCCCAATCATTCCCCAAAAAATCAATGGCTAATTTTTCTGCTTCTGTCTGAGAAAACATAACATTAACTATCTACATGATCTTTATCAAAATAATATGGGTCGCGCAACCCCGCTTTTTAAGGCGAAATATTTTTGGAGCGAAGCTCAAATTCCCTACTTCCCCTCCTGGATCCCCTCCTGGGAGGGGCGGGGGTGGGTTGGGTTAGGGGGTGGGTTAACTTTTGACTTCATTAACCCTTATGGGTTTAATACCCCACCGTCACCAGGGGTGCAAATGCGGTTGGTGGGGTGAGAATACCCATCAACTCCATTCTCCTGACTCTTGACTCCTGAGGACTGACTCCTTCTTCAATGGGCAGGTGTTGTAGCAGCTTCAGGGTCAGGATATAATCCTAATTGTTTAGCTAATTCACGAGCAAGATGGAATAAAAATTTAGCACCATCTTGATTACCATGATGAATTTGTGCTTGACCAACTTGCATTAAAACTGACACAAAACCAGCATCAACTAATTCAATATTTTCATCTAAAACATCAGGTTCTTTTCCATTAGGACATTTCACTAATTTATCAATTAATTCATAATATTGTTCTGTTCTTTGTTCGTTCATGATAATTTCCTTGTGTTAAAGTAGTGGTCAGCAATTAGCCATCAGCTATCAGCTTTTTCTTTGGCTTTACTTGACTTTCAGAAAAACTGATAGATGGCTAAATTTAAGGAAGAAGAAATAAGCTAAAAAGACAAATTTTCCACTCCTAATTCTCAATTTCCAGTAATTGATAACTAAGTAAATAAGAACAATATTTGTATATTTACTACTCAGTTATATTTCCTGTTCTCTGTTCCCTCATGCCAAAATTTTAAATTAATTTTGCACGGGTACTTAATCAATTAAAGTTGATATAAGTTCTTGAAAAACCTTCTCAGCAGAATGCTGAACTACAGAAGAAAGTTCTAGACCAAAATCCAAATTTTCAGCTTCTATTAAATAGACAATTACATCTTGAGGAAAATCCTCTCGAAATATTTTTCGACCCACCGCCAAAGCATTATCCCAACGAAAATCATGCAAACTATAACTAGGTTCTGGCAGTGCTTCCAACTCCGAACTAGGAACTTTAAATATTGCACCTGGTTCAGAACCTGTAGCACTAGCATCCAGAATAATTAATTGCTGAGTTCCCCGTGCCTGAAACATCACTTCCATTCCCGCAGTACCGCAGTCATAAACCCGGACATTCGGATGAGGATGTTCAGTCAAATATTGCTGCAAGCGTTGAGCAATAATTACTCCTACCCCATCATCACTACGGTTAAGATTACCGCAACCAATAATTGTCAACATTATTTATTTGTTAGTAAGCATTTCCTCCGGAATGCTGCGCAAACAGCCGTCAGCACTTCCCTACGGGATGCTACGCAAACAGCCATCAGCTATTGCTTTGAGTTTGAGATCAAAGCTTGACTAATTGTCAGAATTTATACTTACTATAAAAACTGGCTGAAACAGTCTATATTCATTAAAGCCTCCTCATGAGAGCTGATAGCTGACCGCTGAGCGCTGACTGCTATTTCAAGTGGGGTATTAGATGTGCTGAAAAGTAGATTTTATCTAGATTTATTAACTTTACGTCCTCAACACTAACCCATTTTTTAAACTGTTTTTGTAATCTGGTAACATATATTTGAAGTCAGAATTGGTAGGGGCGTTAGCGGCAGCTCTGCGTCAGTAAATGGCCATTCGCCCGTACAGAAGTCAGAAGTTAATTTATTGCTGTGACTGAAGCAGGAAAATTTGAGAATATTCACGATCGCTCTGTCTACTGAATATATTGGGAAGCAAGCTATAGCATTAAATTGTTAAAAATATAATAATTATAAGAAAAACTTTAGATTTCGAATATATTTATCGCTCAATACTCAAGCTAACTTTTGCAGTGTTTTGCTAAAGTCTCTGAAGGCAACTCCCCAAACATGGCTTTGTAATCTCTAGTAAAATGACTCGGACAGTAGAACCCAAATTCATTAGCAAGGAAGACGATGGAACAATTTTCTGGTTCGCTTGCTTTCAGGCGTTGTCGCACTGCATTAAGTCGTCGTATCTTGAGATAGCGCATCGGACTCACGCCAAATAAGTCTTTAAAACCAGGGGAAAAGTTGCAACAGATCCCCGAAAATTCTCCAGACTTCAAAGAGGCACTTGTTAAAGTCTTACCCAAGTTGGTTGAAAAATTGCCCAAGATTCCCGAGGATCTTCCTGAATTTGAAGAATTATTTAGCGATGCTTTCCCCGAGGCAGCAGAACAATTGAAGCTCGAACCCAATACTTTATACCTTGGGGAGAAAGAGTTCCCCAATATTGGGTATATCGTAGTAATGCGACTCTATGTCCCCGATAAGGGAACAAACCTGCTGGGGGATACGGAATTACCCGAGGCGAAAATTATCAGGGAAAATGGTAGGGTCATTGAGGGCGATGCACTCTGCAGAAACAAATACTCCAAGTTCAAAGGCAGTATGGGTAGTGTTTATCCAAGTCCAGCATTCGATCCAGTTGCTTATAAAGCAGAGCGCGATCGCACGGAGTGGTACAACCAAGACAGACCTGATACTTGGCCTGCCCAAGATCCTCCCTACATCATCCGCGAGTGGACTGCAAAGTATAATTTCTGTGCTAACTTTGAGCAAGGCCCCGATAACGCAGATCAGTGCCCTCAACCTACAGATCCGAATGTTGGTTCCGGCGGATTTATCAATTCGACAACGGTTTATCTGACGACGTGGATGGATCGCAATTTTGGGGAAATCTTGGTCTTGCGAGGCAAAAAACCTAAGACTCCCAAGACCTATTTTGGTAATAAAATCTTCAATCGCACGAGGGATGCTGAAATGCGCTATTTTTCTTGGTCTACAGACGAGCCTCTGTCTCGATCACGAGTTATTGATAGCGTCTTTGACGAAGAGATTCCAGTGGATGAAAACGGTTATTACACCGTAGTTGTCAGTCGGCCATCCTATCGTCCGAAGAATGCAAATTATGAATGTGGTTATGCCTGGTTAGAGTTTCCAGCCGCCGGTGATGGGTTTGGGGATATGTACCTAGGCGAGCTCCGGAACCGTTGGCAAATGCAGATGAATGAGTTTGAATACGCACCCCAAAATACCAAAATCCCTGGTGACGAACCGGAGGTTATGGGTGAGTATTTCCCCCAGGGTACATATTATAAGACTCCTGAACAGTTTGACAATGATTTTCCGTGTAAGTCATAACCAGTTCCATTACCTGTTAACTAGCGCGATCCTCTATCGCAATTGCTTGAACTAGCTTTGAGGGTGGGTATTGCCCACTCTCTTTACCAAGACAACATACTTTACAAAAACCGATCTTCAAACAATTTAGTTTTAGGACTTAAAAAGTATGACACAAACAACACAAAAGCTACAAAGTGCAGAAGTTGATTTTGCAACGGTTGCAAATGTCGTTGATTTAGATGTTCTAGTTAAAAATACTCATGAGGGAAAAGGGGTATTTGCAGCTCGAAATTTTCAGAAAGCAGAAGTTGTTGTGATTGGCAAACCTGTTAAGTTTGTTCCTGAAAGAACATGGTTGCAGGACTGCCACTTATTTTTTCCTTTGATCGATCGGTTTAGAAGTTAAAACTAAGTGTAAACGAGCATGAATCAAACTTAACTCCGCCAAACCTAAATCTAGACTGCCATCCAAAACCACCCCAGTATTAATGATAATGATGTTTCAGTTCATCCTCAACTTTTAATACGGTATGGATATAATTATCCACAACTTTTTTCCTAGTATATCCAGATTGATTACCTATTAAATCTGAGGTTTTAAATTCGTCATCCCCAAACATTAAAACAATGGGTTGACGACGTAGATGAGCAAGGTGTAATGCAAGGGTTGTTTTGCCTACTCCTGCGGGACCCCGTAAATGAACTGAATAGCCAGATTTTAAATAACGCAAAGCACGTTGAGCTACACGTTCAACACCGGGGGTGCTGACAAATTGTTGGGTGAGACATTAAGTACAGTAGTCATTTTCAGTTATCAGTTATAACAGGGAATAGAGAATAGGGAATAGGGAATAGTTATGAGATATAGGTTGGGTTGAGCGTTAGCGTTTCGCTGCGCGACATGAAAAGCGCAGCTTATCCGGAGGATAAACCCAACAAAATGTTAGTGGTGTTGGGTTTCATTCTTCAACCCAACCTACGTCTTCTAACAAAACCCCTATAATACCAACAATCAAGGATGAAAAACAACAAGTAATTATCAATTATCCATTATCAATTATCAATTATTTAGACGTAGTCTATAAAAATACTAAAGGATTAATCTATATTCAAGATTTGTACTCTAAAGGCAAAGCAAGTAATCTCTATACCCTAGATATAGAATCAGGAAAAACAGTCTTAATTGGTTCTATAGGTATGCATATAGTTGATATTGCTTTTTGTGTAAATATACTCTATGGTATTCGGTGGCGTGACCAAAAAACAACAGATTTAGTCAGAATAAATCCCACTACTGCCAAAACTACAATTATTGGTAAATTAGGTAATAGTAAAGTAGCTAGTTTAGCTTTTTCTAAACATAGAAAAACTCTCTATGCAATGGGCTATTAAATATTATTAATAGTAAATGTAAAGACTGGTGCAAGAAGAGTTATTAGGTCTGATAAATCTTATTCTCCTTATCTTGGTTACGTTGGTGGGACAAAGATGGTAATTTGTTGTTAACAGGAGCAGAAAGGGCAGAACTAGAAAAAGCTCGTGCTGAACAAGCTGAACAACAGGCTCAACAGGAACGTCAACGAGCTGAACAAGCTGAACAAGCACGAATAAATGCTGTTTCTCAACTATTAGCAACAGGAATGGATGTGGCACAAGTTGCACAAATTCTTAATTTCGCTGTTGAGGAAGTGAGAGAAATTTCTGACAGTTATAGCTGAAGTCAGAAACCAGAAGTCAGAAGTTAAGTTCTTTAGTTTAATAATCAGAACTTGGGCGATCGCTCTATTTTGAGGGTGAGTTGCCACCAAGTTAAATTTTCCTGTACCTAGAAATTATCCTGAAAATTAGAGTAATATAGAATCCTGCTGAAAAGTTGTCATTGTGATGATAGGAAGCAATCTCGCACAACCCCTGAGATTGCTTCCTTCCACGGAGTAACCGTCGCAATGACTTGGAATAACAAATCATCCGGATTTAATATGATGTCCTGGAATGGAATAGCAGTTAAATTTACCAAGAATTATATATGGCCACCAGATTAATTGAATTAGAAGATGGTATTTTAGTTGAGGCAGAAGTCCCAGACAATGAAGCCAAACCTATTTCTACTAATCTTATTAAAGAAGTTAAGTCTAGTTTTGCTAAAGTTAAACCTATATTAATTAGTATTAGTCGTCCTATTGCTGAAGCTTGGCAAGAAATTAATAAAGATATGGAAATTGAACAAGCTGAAAAAGTCAGAGAATGAGTAATTTAGAAGAATTTATTGTTTTAATTACCAGTGCTAGTGACAACTCTTTCAAAGCAGATGTTATTGGCACTGGATTTGCTTTTTATCGAGAGGATAATTATACTTATTTGCTAACCTGCGCTCATGTTATTGAGGATGTGGGTGGTGAGGAAAATGTTTTGGTTAATAATATTCCAGCAAAAGTTTTAGCAATAGGAGATATTACGGGTTTTGATTTAGCAGTGTTGGGAGTTGAAAAGCTGAATGTGCCACTTTTCCATTTAATAAGTTTATCTGAAGCAAAAAATCGAAACTTTCGGACAGCAGGTCATTATCTCTATGGTGAAGAGAAAAAAATCTTGCTGGAAACTGTTGATGGAACTTTTGGGAAAAAGCGTTTCGTTCGTCAAAATGATGAAAGAGTGGCAGTTTGGAATTTGTTAGTTGATGAAGGCGATCGCCTCCGTAGAGGTTATAGTGGCGCACCTGTTGTTGACTGGGGAACTGGTCATGTGTTGGGTATAGCTACCAATATGAAGAAAGATGGAGCGGAGGGGTTAGCTATTTCTATAGAAGCTTTGAAGAAAATTTGGCCTCAAATGCCTCCTGCTATTTCTTATTTTTACCAAGAAAAATTTGATGTGATAACGGTAAATAACAAAGGTGAAGAAATTGAGCGTCGTTCCAATGAAGCAGTATTTTTTACTGAAGATTTGGGTAATGGTATGGTGTTGGAAATGGTGGCTATTCCTGGTGGTACTTTTCTTATGGGTTCGCCGAAAAATGAAGTCGGAATATATGGCGAAAGTCCTCAACATAAAGTTACTCTGCAACCTTTTTATATAAGTAAATACCCTGTTACTCAAAACCAATATCAAGCCATTATGTTTGAAAATCCCTCTCACTAAATAGAAAACTGTTCCGGAACATATTTTGAAGTTGAGACAGCTATAGCTAATCTGCGATAGTAACCTGTTGCGATAAATAACCAAAAATAGAAAACTGTTCCGGAACATATTTTGAAGTTGAGACAGCTATAGCTAATCTGCGATAGTAACCTGTTGCGATAAATAACCAAAAATAGGAAACTGTTCCGGAACATATTTTGAAGTTGAGACAGCTATAGCTAATCTGCGATAGTAACCTGTTGCGATAAATAACCAAAAATAGAAAACTGTTCCGGAACACATTTTGAAATTGAACCAACTATAGTGGATGAGCTATAGTACCCTGTTCCAACAGAGATATTGCTTTGAATTTCAGCACAAATAAAGGAAGAAGTAATAAACAAATCGAGAAAAAAAGGAAAAACAATCGAAATTGGTATTATTAGGATTGGAGAAGTTATTTTTAGATATAATTTGCAGCCTTTTTTTGTAGCATTATTTTTTCACGCTTGGTATTAAGTGTTCTAGAAATTAAAAATCACCAAATTTTATATAGGAATTCGTCTGGAGTTTGGTAATAGTCCGGATTCAGAGTTATTTTTATTGTTTAATATAGTTATACCTATTTTGACCCTAACTTTAGATCACCTGACAATGAATAATCAAACTAATGCTCCTGTTAATACCGACAATTATTTATTAAGAAGCGTACACACAAATAACTTCCCCAAAATTTTAGACCAGTTAGGCATTTCTTTAGTTGTCTCCACTTATCAAGCAGGTAAATTAATCGTATTGCGTGCCGATAATGGGGTAATTAATACTCATTTTCGCACCTTTAATAAACCCATGGGATTAGCAGCAACTCACGAAAAAATTGCCTTGGGAACTGCTTATCAAATTTGGGATTTTCGCAACGTTCCAGCAGTAGGAGAAAAATTAGAACCTGCTGGTAAACATGATGCTTGTTATTTACCTAGAAATATTCATGTGACTGGGGATATTGATGTTCACGAAATGGCTTGGGTAAAGGATGAATTATGGTTTATTAATACTCGTTTTTCTTGTCTCTGTACTCTTGGTCATCCTAATAGTTTTGTACCTAGATGGAGACCTCCTTTTATTAGTGGATATGACTTAACAGACCGCTGTCATTTGAATGGATTATGTTTAAAAAATGACCTACCAAAATATGCTACAGCTTTAGGAGAAACTGATATTGCTGCTGGTTGGAGAAATAATAAAGCTAATGGTGGGATATTAATGGATATAGAAACAAATGAAATATTGATGCGGGGTTTATCTATGCCTCATTCTCCTAGATGGTATCAGGAACAATTATGGTTATTAGAATCAGGAAATGGGAGTTTGGCAAAAGTTAATTTAAACGAGAGAAAATTAGAAACTATTGCTAAGTTGCCTGGGTTTACTCGTGGTATAGATTTTTGGGGAAATTTAGCATTTATTGGTTTATCACAAGTTAGAGAAACTGCTGTTTTTACTGGGATGCCAATTACTCAACTTCAGGAAAGAATATGTGGGGTATGGGTAGTAAATATTTTAACTGGAGAAACTATTGCTTTTTTAAGATTTGAAGAAGGAGTTCAAGAAATATTTTCTGTGGCAGTTTTGCCGAATATTCGCTTTCCTGAAATTATTGAATGGGATGAAAATTTACTTGCTAGTTCTTATGTTTTACCGGATGAAGCTTTAGCAGAAACAGTACAACCAGCTTCAGAAATAGCCAAATCGGAAACTCATTTAATCAAAGGAAATCAGTTCTATCAAGAAGGTAAATTAGTAGAAGCGATCGCTGAGTATCAAGAATGTTTGAAGTTACAACCGGATTTGACGAGAGCTAAATATAATTTGGGGGTAGCTTTAGGAGATAATCAACAGTATGAAGCAGCAATTAATGTTTTACAACAGGTAATTAGGACAGAGCCAGATAATGCGGATGCTCATAACAGTCTTGCTTATGCTTATAGTCAAAAAGGTGAATTAGCAGCAGCAATTAAACATTATGAAGAGGCAATTAATCTTAATGGTAGTTTTGCCAAAGCTCATTTTAATTTAGGCATGACATTGTTGAAAAATGGAGATTTTAAACGGGGATTTGCTGAATGTGAATGGCGTTGGAAAACTTCAGAATTTACTCCCTTTCAATGTCCTCATCCCCGATGGAAAGGGGAAGATATTATGGATAAAACTTTGCTAATTCATACCGAACAAGGAGTAGGAGATGCTATTCAATTTATTCGCTATATTCCTCTAGTGGCAAAACGCTGTCAACAGATTATTTTAGTATGTACGCCAGAGTTAATTCCTATTTTTAAAAGTGTTCCAGGAATTGATAAATTAATGCCACCAGGAGAACTAAAATTATCAGAATTTGATGTTTATGTACCCTTGATGAGTTTACCTTATATTTTTGACACAACTTTAGAAACAATTCCTGTTGAAATTCCTTATTTAAGATACCCCAATACTAACTCTATTAACCTTCCCGACGCGCTATATAAAGTAGGTATTGTTTGGGCAGGGAGTCCTACTCATAAAAATGACCATAATCGTTCCTGTAAATTAACTGACTTTTTACCAATTTTGCAAGTACCTGGAGTAAAATTTCATAGTCTGCAAAAAGGAGAAAGAACTCAAGAATTAACTAAAATATCTGCCAATATTCAGATAGAAGATATGAGTTCTCAGTTAAATAATTATGCTGATACAGCAGCAGTAATAGATCGACTAGATTTGGTAATTACTGTTGATACTTCTGTGGCACATTTAGCAGGAGCATTAGGTAAACCTGTATGGACTTTATTATGTTTTAATGCTGATTGGCGTTGGTTACAGGAAGGAGAAAATACATTTTCTCCTTCCTGTAACA
>NZ_JAAHGK010000230.1:0-7406 GCF_010672505.1 Okeania sp. SIO2B9
TACCGGAAGAAGCAGGAATTTTATCAGCTTGGGTAGGTACTTGTTTAGTGATGTTAGTAACTACATTAGTAGCAATTCCTTTAGGAGTTGCCTCTGGTATTTATCTAGAAGAATATGCTCGTAAAAATTGGATAGCCGATCTAATAGAAATTAATGTGACAAATCTTGCAGGTGTACCTTCAATTATTTATGGTTTATTAGCATTAGGATTTTTTGTTTATCAGTTAAAATTAGGGGAAAGTATTCTCACCGCAGGCTTAACTTTAGCCTTATTAATTTTACCTATAGTTATTGTCACTACTCGTGAAGCTCTCCGCTCCATTCCAACTAATTTACGAGAAGCTGCTTATGCTCTTGGAGCAAGTAAATGGCAAATGATTTGGGACCATCTTTTACCTTACTCTTTTGGTACTATTCTTACTGGTATAATTATTGGTTTATCACGGGCAATAGGAGAAACAGCTCCAGTTATTACTATTGGTGCATTAACATTTATTGCTTTTTTACCAGAATCTCCATTGAAAAGTGAATTTCCGTTTATTTCTTTTTCCTGGCTCCAAGCTCCATTTACATTAATGCCAATTCAGATGTTTAACTGGGTTTCTCGCCCACAGAAAGCATTTGAAATAAATGCAGCAGCAGCAGGTACTGTATTAACTATTATGACTTTGACAATCAATACTCTAGCTATTTATTTACGTTATCTAATTCGTAAAGGTATCAAATGGTAAACTTTTATAGAAACAAACAAGAATTAATTACTATAAAGCCCAAAGCAGAAGTCAAAAAACTGAATTTTTATTATGGTCAATCCCATGTTTTAAAAAATATTGATTTGGTTGTTCCAGAAAAACAAGTTACTGCATTAATCGGACCTTCAGGGTGTGGAAAAACTACTTTATTACGCTGCTTTAATCGCATGCACGATTTGTATCCAGGAAATTACTATGAAGGAGAAATTTGGCTAGATTCTCTGAATATTTTGGCTAAAAATATTGACCCGATAGAAGTACGAATGCGCATTAGCATGGTATTTCAAAAACCCAATCCATTTCCCAAATCAATTTATGAAAATGTAGCTTATGGTTTGCGGGTGCGTGGTGAAAAAAGACGGAGTTTAATTGATGAAAAAGTAGAACAAGCTCTTCGAGGGGCAGCTTTGTGGAATGAGGTGAAAGATAGATTAAAAGAGGTAGCTTTTAATTTGTCTGGAGGTCAACAACAACGTCTATGTATAGCTCGTGCTTTAGTAGGAGAACCTGAGATGATTTTATTGGATGAACCTACTTCTGCTCTTGACCCAATTGCTACTGCTAAAATTGAAGAGTTGATGAGTCAATTAAAAGAAAAGATAACTATTTTAATTGTGACTCATAGTATGCAGCAAGCTGCAAGATTATCTGATTATACGGCGTTTATATATTTAGGAGAATTGATAGAATTTAGTGAAACTAAAGATTTATTTGCTGACCCTAAAAATCAGAAAACAGAGGATTATTTGCATGGCAGAATTGGTTAATTGAAGAAGGAAGAAGGAAGAAGGAAGAGGGAAGAAGGAAGAGGGAAGAAGGAAGGTAAATATTCAGCTCTCAGCAAAGTTTGAATAACTTTTCCTATTGTCATCGTATATATTGTATAGGTTAAGGTCAGGGGGTTGAGTCTGCGGAGTGGCCACTGAAAAGATTCCCAGATTCTTTGCCTTTCTGTACTTCTGCCTTCTTCCAGGAGAATAATATATGCCTAGATCGGCTGGTAATTCTAATGTAGAAAAACTTCAAACTGGTGAAGCTAAACTTTTAATTCTCTTAGTGGGAATTAATCAATATGATGATGCCAGAATAAAGAACTTAAATTATTGTGTTAATGATTGTCAGGAATTAAAGGCTGCATTAGAATTAGCTACAAAATTATTCACCAATAAAACTATTATTATCCATCACGATAATACTCCTGAATATCCTCATCTTGACGTGGTGAAAAATAGCTTAGAAAAGTTAGTCTCTCAAGCTACTAAAGAAGATACTATTTTAATTTATTTTTCCGGTCATGGTTTTTTAGACAAACAAACTCAACAACCAATATTATGTCTGAAAAATACTCAAACTAATAATTTAACTACAACAGGTTTGCCAGTATCAGAAATTTTGCAAAAGTTGGCAGAAAGTGGTGCTAAATATCAATTGATTTTTATTGATGCTTGTCATAGTGGTGGCACAAGTATTAATTTTCAGCATTTGTCTGAAAGCAAGAAATTATCTGAATCTGAAACATCTAGTATTGCTCCACAATTAATTGAATTATTTTGGCAAAGGGCTGCTAAAAGTCAAGGTTTTTATGCGCTTTTGTCTTGCGATAAGTACGAACAATCTGAAGAATGGAAAAATTTAAAACATGGATTATTTACTTATTATTTGATTCAAGGTTTTTTGGGTCAGGCTGCGGATAAGTCAGGAGTAATTGAGGCGGATAGTTTATATAAATATGTCTATCATCGCACTTTGGAATATATTGATAAAACTAATCAGCAAATTCGTTTGACTAATCAACAAAAAGCTAATCGTGGTGAATCAAATATTCAGTCAGAATCTCCTGGGCAAACTCCTCTAAGAATTGTGGAGGGAGCGGGGGAGTTTGTGTTAGGAATTGTGCCGATTAATAGTAATGAAAATAGTCGGCGACAAGCTGTAATTATTAATGGTTTGGTAGGATGTGAAGAGACTGTTTCTTTATCAGGTGTTTTGCACAGTCGGGGTGAATTTAATGTAGGATATTGGGCGCAACCTAACCGCTCTTGGCAAGATGTAAAAGCTGGAATATTGAAATGTTTAAATATCGATCCTCCCCACCCTTCCCACTCTACCCCCTCTCCCCACTCTCCCCACTCTCCCCCCTCTACCCCCTCTACCCCCTCTTCCCACTCTACCCCCTCTCCCCACCCTCCCCATACCCAATTAGAAACAGCATTTTTGCACATCCGCGGTGAGGTTGAAAGTGTCATTAATGATGATAATGAGCATGAGCATTATCTGGTTTTGGGAGATGGGGTGGGTATTAGTTGTTTTTGGTTGCAGAGAAAGTTATGGAATTCTCAGGTGCGCCAACAAGCGATCATTCTTGATTTTCCCAATGCTGAAAATCATGTGCTGACTCAATGGGTGGAATATTTGCATCAAGAAAAGAATAAGTCTCAATGTATTATTGCTTCCTCGTCGTTACAGTTTTCTCAGGAATTGGTGAAAATATTCGGAAATGCTCGACATGGTTTGACTGTTGCGGGGTTGGTTATTGAGTTGCAGCAACGGTTGCCTATTACAACTTATTTGTCTGGAAATGCTATCGATATTTTGCTTCCTGGGGAGGCAACTAATACAATTTTTGATGCTAATATCTGCCCTAATAAAGGTTTAGAGGCGTTTCGTCAACAGGATGCGGAGTTCTTTTTTGGTAGGCAAAAGCTGATACAGGAGATTTTGGCAAGGTTGCGGGATAGTTCGTTTTTGGCAGTGGTAGGTGCTTCGGGTAGTGGGAAGTCTTCGGTGGTGCAAGCTGGTATTTTGCCAAAACTGGCGGCAGGAAAGCAACCTCCTGGTAAATGTTGGTGTGGTTATTTTCGCCCTGGTGCAACCCCGATAAATGCTTTAGCTCGGGTATTGGCGACTGATGGGAAAGTTGATGAAATGGAGGGTTCGTTGCATTTGGGTGTGGAATGGTTGGTATTGTGGTTGCGTCGTCGCGTGGAACCGATGGTGGTTTTGGTGGTGGATCAGTTTGAGGAATTATTTACTTTGACTGCTGAAAACGAACGTTCGGAATTTCTGAATTTGCTGTTGGGTGCTTTGCGGGAAACGTCCGATAAGTTGAAGTTAATAATAACGTTGCGGGATGATTTTATTGGTAATTGTTTGGAGGTATCTGAGTTGCAGGTTTTGGTGCAGCAGAATTTGATGTTGGTGTCGCCGAATTTGCAGGAGCAGGAATATCGAGACGCTATTGTTAAACCTGCTGAGAAAGTGGGGTTAAAGGTAGAGTCTGGTTTGGTGGATGTGTTGTTGGATGGAGTGCAGGAGGAATTGGGAGGTTTGCCTTTGTTGCAGTTTGTGTTGCGGGAGTTGTGGGAAAAGCGCCGGGATGGAATGTTGAGTTTGCAGGTTTATCAGGAGGAAATTGGTGGTTTTAAGGAGGTGTTGGAAAATAAAGCGGAGGATGTGAGGCGGGGTTTGCATCGAGAGGAGGAGAGTTGCGCTCAGTTTATTTTTCTGGAGTTGGTGCAGTTGGGAGAAGAGGGGAAGGATACTCGCCGTCGGGTGTTGAAGTCGGAGTTGTTGGGTAAGAAGTATGGGAAGGAGGTGATGGAGTCTGTGTTGAAAAAGTTGAGTGATGCGCGGTTAATTGTTGTTGGTGGTTTATCCCCCCTAACCCCCCTTAGTAAGGGGGGGACTCATCAGGAGGAAAAAGTTTCCCTTGGTAAGGGAAAAAGTTTGGAAGAGTATGGTGATGTTGCTAAGTATGGGGATGTATCTCCCCTAGTCCTCCTTAGTAAGGGGGGAACTAATGAAGAGGAAACTAACAAAAAAGCCCCCCTTGGAAAGGGGGGTTTGGGGGGATTAAAAATCACTATCTCACAGGAAAGTTTACCCGATGCAACAACACCCCACTCCACACTAGAAGATAACAACAAAAAAGCCCCCCTTCCCAAGGAGGGTTTGGGGGGATCAGAAATTACTGTGGAAGTTGCTCACGAAATCTTAATCTGTCATTGGTCAACTTTACGTTGGTGGTTGGATGAAAATAGAAGTCGCCTACAACAGCAACGACAGATGGAGCAGGATGCTAAAAAGTGGGTACAACATGGGCGAGTAGATGATTTTTTGCTGCGGGGTGTGGCATTGCAGAATGCGGAGGAACTTTATATTAAGTATGGTGATGAGTTGTCTGAGTTGACTCAAGAATTTATTGAGGCGGGGATGGCGTTGCGTCAACGACAGGAAGAGGAGAAACGACTGGGTAAGCGAAGGACGATATTGGGGTTAGTGAGTGGTTTGGCGATCGTGTCATTATTGGCGGTTGGGGCGGTTTGGCAGTGGCGTCGGGCTGTTGTTGGGGAGATGAATGCTGTACTTAAAGGGGAAATTGCAACTTTAGAATATTTGGGAGCTACGAGTTTAGGGAGGCAATTGGATGTTATTGCCTTGGGGAAAAAATTAAAAGCTGGTTGGGTTAGTCTGGAAAATAGGGTGCGCGGTATAGTGTTGCTGCAACAGACCTTTGATTTTGAGAAGTGGAAAGAATTTAAGACTTTATTAGATCCTAGTTTAATCTACCACGTCAGTTTCAGCCCCGATGGCAAGTTACTGGCTTCTGCTGGCTATTACGGCATCGTGCGTGTATGGCAAGTAGATGGTACTCCTGTTGCTGTTTTAGAGGGGCATAAAGATTCAGTCAGACACGTCAGTTTCAGCCCTGATGGCAAATTACTCGCTTCTGCCAGCGAAGACCGCACTGTGCGTGTATGGCAAGTAGATGGCACTCCTGTTGCTACTTTAGATGGACATAAAGGTATGGTCAATCACCTCAGTTTCAGCCCCGATGGCAAGTTACTGGCTTCTGCAAGCGATGATGGCACAGTGCGTCTGTGGCTTCCAGATGGCACTCCTGTTGCTACTTTAGATGGGCATGAATACTCAATCATACACGTCAGTTTCAGTTCCGATGGCAAGTTGCTCGCTTCTGCAAGCGATGACGGTACGGTGCGTTTGTGGCAAGCTGATGGCACTGTTGTTGCTACTTTAGAAGGGCATAAAATTTTGGTCTACCACGTCAGTTTCAGCCCTGATGGCAAGTTACTGGCTTCTGCTAGCGGTGATAGCACAGTGCGTCTGTGGCTTCCAGATGGCACTGCTGTTGCTACTTTAGAGGGGCATAAAATTTTGGTCTACCACGTCAGTTTCAGCCCCGATGGCAAACTGCTGGCTTCTGCAAGCGGTGATAGCACAGTGCGTTTGTGGCTTCCAGATGGCACTGCTGTTGCTACTTTAGAGGGGCATAAAGATTGGGTCAATCACCTCTTCAGCCCCGATGGCAAACTGCTGGCTTCTGCAAGCGGTGATGGCACAGTGCGTCTGTGGCTTCCAGATGGCACTGCTGTTGCTACTTTAGAGGGGCATAAAGATTGGGTCAATCACCTCAGTTTCAGCCCCGATGGCAAACTGCTGGCTTCTGCTAGCCATGATGGCACCGTGCGCCTATGGAATTTAAACCTCGACTCCCTCCTCAAAGAAGGCTGCGACTGGGTGGGCGATTATTTGAGGAATAATCCCAATGTCAGCGAAGAAGATAAACGTTTGTGTGAGGGAATTGAGTAGAAGTCAGAAGTTTGAAGTCAGAAGTCAGAAGTTAGAAACCAAACAAAAAAATTGTAGGGGCGGGTTTAGCCGAAAGCTTTGTCAATTAGCAGTTTAGTCATGTAAACCTGCCCCCACCATTGATTTAATTCATAAACATGGGGGCGGGTTCATTTGATTTAATGGTTGCTATTGTTAATTTGAACTGGAACCCGCCCCTACAGTTGCTATATGTCGGTAGTAAAATTGAGCGATCGCCTCCAAATTGACAAAACTCAAAATTTGTGTTAGAAAATCATCAACCAAAACCTCACACTCAAAAAAAATGGAACCACAAACCATAAACTTACCCGAACCTCTAGCAAGTGCATTATTATCCTATATGCGCGATCGCCAAGACTCCCCCACACCCAATATAGTTATACAAGCAGCAGTAGAAGAATTTCTAACTCAACGTGGTTATTTATCCCCACCCAAAAAACATCTACAAATAACGCCAGCATCAAAAGGCAGTGGATACCACAAGACATCAATTAACCACGACTCAGTTATTGCCAACCTTCCCACTCAACAACAACCATGAGAGCTGTTATTGCCGACACTGGCCCCCTTTATGCTGCGATCGATCCAGATGACCAATATCATCAACAGGCCCAAGCAGACTTAAACCAACTCCAACAAGAAAACTTAGGAGTTATTGTTACTTATCCGACTCTTTTAGAAGCCTATACTTTAGTTTTGTATCGTCTAGGAAATGAAACTGCCAGAGCATTTTTGCAGCAAATTTTTGCCGGAGTTGAATTAATTAATCCCACAGTTGATGACTACTTAGCAGCAACAAAATTAGTTGAAAATTTTCCCGATCAACGAATTACTTTATTTGATGGTTTAACAGCAATTATTTCTAATCGTCTGAGTTTACCAGTATGGAGTTATGACTATCATTTTGATGTAATGTTAGTATCTGTTTGGCGCTACTAATTGAGCGATCGCTCCTAAAGCCATTTAGGGACATTCCATAGAACGTCCCTACTGTGGTCTATGATCTATCCTGCAACCAATTCA
>NZ_JAAHGK010000231.1:0-7405 GCF_010672505.1 Okeania sp. SIO2B9
GATTAATCAAAATTGGCGCACCTGTAGCAATTCTAAAATCAACGAATTTTCCAGAAGCGTAAGGAACTAAATATATATCTCCCGCCTGTTTATTTTCTTTGACATATTCCATAATAATTGGCGTATCTTTTTGATTAATAGTTAGCTTTTCTAGTTGTATTCCCACTCCTGACAAGATGAATAGATATATTCCTACTAAAGTTCCAATTTCAAGCAGTTTTTTGTATTTCAGAATTTGAGGATAATATCTCTCAAAAATAACAGCCACAATATAGGCACTTATCATACAACTAGAAATCGGAACTAAAAAAGCGGATACTCGCCAAGGAGTAAGAAATGCCAAAGTATTACTGACAGAAATTATTTGAATTATTGTCAGAATAGTTGCTGTGGCAAAGGGAAAAAACAAGATAAAAAATAGTCTATTTTTGCGGAGAAGATAGAGAGCGATCGCTACTACTAAAATTTGTATTGTGGCGGCAGGTTCAGTTAACCAAATATCGGGGAAGGAATGATGGGGAATTCGATTTACAAGTAAACTTTCAGAAATTTGAAAAAGCTCTGGAGATGTGGGTCTAAAAGTAATAGTCATATAACTGACTACTGGTAATACAAAGATAAATGAAACAACACCTATTAATAATGATTTTTTGAGATTATTTTCATTTTTATAAGTGAGAATAAGATAAGCTAAAGTTAGTAAAGCTGCACTAGGGAGATATGTGGGATGAAAGGTTGCAGCTATTCCTAAAGCTAATACTGCCAAAAAAGGTTTTTTTCTCAGAAAGGCATAGATAGAAAAGATAATTAATACTCCAAATGTACAGGGTTGAAAATAGTCACCGAGAATATATTGTTCGGCTAAACCATAGTGGAGATGTACATGAGTTTTAAAGTCAAATATTCTGATTTGTAGACAGTGGATAGTCAGGAGGAGGAGAAAATAAATGAGTAGTTTCAGTCGGGAAGTATTAATTTTGAAAATTATAGAAGCAATGCCAAGTATACTGTAAATGTAGATGCCAAAAATTAGGATGTAATAGAAGTAGAAAAAGTTTTCGTGGAGGTAAGTATAAGTAATTTGAACTAAAAAAGTAAAAGCGGGTAAAGGGTCGAGTGTATTAGCTAACCAATCTTTGTTTAAATAACCAGAACCAGCTTTAGCTAATCCTTGTAAAAATTTAGTATGTTGATTTGAGGTATATAGAGGGTCTTGAGTATAGGAAATTCCGAAAATTAAGCCTAAGATAAAAATTTGAGCTATGGGATTGAGGATTTGATTTTTCAATGTGCTAATTTTCACCATTTCATTACCTTAAAGAAGGAAGAAGTAAAAAGTGGATGGGGATACTGAAAAGTTACTACTTCATGGGATTAACCCTAACTAATTATAGACACTGTGTAGATATAAGGTATTAAATCCAGATAGAATTCATCTAGAAAAGATAATACTAGAAAATTTACAACTAATAACTGAAATAATACCAATTTGAAAAAATAATGCTACAAAAAGGTAGATATCGACCGCGCATGCTTAAAAATAGCCGTTCCAATTAATTTTAGATATTTATATCTATTTTTCCCCCCTTTTTTTTCGATATTTCCTCCTTCTTCCTTCTTCCTTCTTCACTCTTCCTTCTTTCTTGCTTCTAGCATTTGTAACAAACATTTATCAAAATGGTATAACACCATATTGTAAATTTATTTAGAAGTTAATCTTAATCTCTGTTGCCCAAAAACATAGAACTATATAGCCGATCAAGCGATAAATTTTTGTATAATTTTCAAGAAGTCTACTAAATATTTATCTGATGATAAGCCATGTCAAAAAAAATTAATCTTCCTGAACCTATAGGTTTTATTTTTGCCTTTGTATTAGGATTATATTTGTTATTTGGTTCTGAACTGACAACCCTAAAATGTAAACGCCTCCAGTTAAACCAAAAAGTAACCTGTGAAGTTACTTATTTTGGCTTGCGTGGAAAACGTATTACTGTAATTATTCCAGGACAGCTTCAAGGTACTAAAAAAAAGCGAATGGGTCATAAACGAAAGAGTGGATATGGAATATTTCTTTTGACTGAATATGATGAAATTCCAATACAAGAAGCTTTTTCTGCTTCAAGTGAATTAGTAGCTACTCAAAAAGTAGACCGGATTAATAATTTTTTGAATAACCCAGAACAAATGTCGCTTGAAATGCTACAGCATCCTAACTGGTTTATAGTTTTTTGGGGAATTATATTTGTTATTTCGCCTATATTATTTATTGGTACTTATGTTTTAGGTTATGGAGAAAGGAAATCTAGCATCCGGAGAATTCAAAGAGAAATCTCCTACCCTTATCATGAGGATGAAAAATCAGATATAAGTTAGCTAAAAGCAAGTTTAAATTTAACAAAAGAATGGCAAAACTGTAATCTCGATAACGATAAATTAAATATAGAAAAAAGAGGTTGCTAATTTCAGTATTTTTTCTTATTGCTTATTCAAGCAAAATACATTTACTTTCCAAAACCCATAATTTTTCTGTTTCTAAAACCGAACATTTATCTATAGTGCCAACTATGGCAGGGATAGTTCCATTTTGGAGGTTAATTTCAATCTGATTTCCCATTTGATGATACCACTGTCTCAACCAACGATTCTTCAGAACATATTCTGGCATAAATACTTGACGGTCTAAGATTAAAAAATCTATTTCATAAGTATTGATAAAATTCTGAATCAATTGAATATCTGAATGATACTGAGCAAAAATAAATTCTGTAGCTCGTTGTTTAATTTGATTGTAATAACCGAGATGATAAGGAATGGCATATTCCCAGGCAAACAATACCGAACGTTGAGAAAATGTAGGAATATAATCCACCTCTTCTGAAAGAGAAGCAACGAGAATATCTTTTGGTTGTTGAGCAAAAAATTCATAAATTTCTGGAGATTTACCTCTTCGATAATTAAGGTGAGAAAGATTTTTCCACAAGCTAAAATTACCAATAAGTAAAATCCCTAAAAATCCAATAAAAATTAATCCTGAAAATCTTCTAATTTTGTCAGATGGCTGTTGAATTAGCCACTGAAATACGGCATCTAAAATTATGCACAAAACAACGGCAGTTGCTATAGCTAAAATTATCCGAAAACTATAATTTGTGTAACGACTTGGTAAATGTAACTTGAATAATAAAAGATGAGCTGCCACGAATAAAACTACACCAGCAAAAAAAATCTGAACTAACAATTTAATATTCGGTGTTATTTTTTGAATTAAAGGTAGTCTTCTGAGAAAATTTTTTGCCCCATCAAAGTTATAAATTTCTTCTTCTTCCTTCTGCCTTCTGCCTTCTGCCTCCTGCCTTCTGCCTTCTTCCTTCTTCCTTCTTCCTTCTTCCTTCTGAAAAAGTATTGGCAAAAATAATCCAAGTATTAATATGCGAGGCAGAAATAATTGTTGAGGTAAAATGCCACTACGACTGCCGAAGATGAAAAAATCCCAAAAATTTTGTAAGAAAAAAGGACCTCTACCAGCTTGGCCAAATTCTGGCAAAACTTTTGCTTGAAATGCTGTAATTACAGGTTCATAATTACTAGAATTTAAAGCATAAAAGAAAATCACCAACAAACTTAATCCTAAACCTACCCCACTAAATAGATAATCTTGTGGATTTTTGCTCAAACAACACTTCCCTTTTTCCCAGTCTAAAAGTCTGATAATTAAAATCAAAGCAGTCAGGATAACGTATTGAGGATAAAATAATCCCAACAGAGCGATCGCTACTAAAAATGGAACTAATGATTTTCGCAATAAATAGTATAAAACTGCCATAAATAAAGGACATAAAAAAGCTCTAGGTGTGCCAGAAGCTATGTCATCTTGAAGCCAGATATTTTGACTTAATAATACTGAGGCAATAAAACCAGCAAAAGGTATGGGTAATATCTGAAAACAAATTCCAAAACAGTAGGCAGCAGTTATTACACTTAAAGGTAATGGTAATAATTTATTCAGGAACATTGGGTCTATTCCTACTTGGAAAAATAGCCAATAGAAAATTTTATAACCCCATGGTGCAACAGACTGAAAATAATCAGCAATTAAATCATTAGGAAATAATTCTGGGTCGAAAAAACGACGCATCCAAAAAACGTGCTGTCTTGCATCATCTTGCACAATATATTCTCCCCTAAATGCTTGTTTAAGTGCTAGTAAACTATATATTGCTGCGAAGGTTAAGCTGAGAATTAGCCAGAACATTTTCTGATTTGTTTTTGGGGTATTTGATGGGATTAAAATTTGTTTAAGCTTTTGGATATACATGATTTTGTAGTAACGGTGTAGATTCAAAGCGTGCCTTGCTTACAGCCTGCTTCAACCTTATTTTTACTATGTTATATTGATTTATGGTAATTGCTTATCTATAGCGCTACGCACTAGGGAATAGGGAACAGGGAACAGGGAATAGCAAACTGTCACAAATGCATTGTTTATTTGCTAACTCATAATATACAAAGATACATAAGATCCAAACTTTTCAAAAGTATCTATGTAGACAAGACTCAAAATTATTTCTCTTAAAAATTAAGCGATAGATACCGATGGCCCACAAACGTAAAAACGTAAATAAGTAATAGGAAAAATAGAGCTACCTTGAAAAGCTTTGAAAAATATGCAAATACTAACTAGGACTCATCAATTTTCTCATCTTTTAGATAGAAAGTCAGATTTATTTGGATGTGTGCGTGTAGGTAATGGATTAGTAAAAAAAATGAAAGTAACCAGTCAAAAAAATGGAGGTTTTAAATTAAATGATACTTTCTAGTGATAGCATTCCCCTAGTCAGAGGATACTGTGGCGCTCTTAGAAAACTTGTATTAGAAGGACTAGCTCAACTTGAATATCTTGTTGTAGATAAAGCAGAAAAGCATTATCATAAGAAGACTACGGAATATTATTATGTACTTGAAGGAACAGGACATATATCTCTTGACGATAATATACAACCTATTAAAAAAGGTGATGTGATTACAATAAAACCTGGGGTAAAACATCAGGCAATTGAAGGTCATACTCCCTTAGAAATTCTTGTAATTCAAGTACCTCCTGTTCAAGGTGACTGTTATATTGTAAATGAATAGCTTCAACTTTGTGCTGAAAGTTCAAAAGTAAGAAAGGGTTGAAAAGGCGTTAGTAAATCTACATCATAATTAAGATATTTGGACTAACCGTAATCAACATCAGAATTATGAATACCCCTTTCATTACTTGCTCCCGAATAACTAATAAACGAAATAATCTGTAGGGACGTTGCATGCAAAATCTCTACCTATTCCTTAAGCACAAAAATCATAGCTAAATTCACCAACACCTTGAAAATTTGTGAGTTATAAAGGGAGTTACCTGAAATTTAAGATATATCCCCCTAGAAATAAATTTTCTACCCCACACTTTCTAGGGTTTTTTAGAATTTTACTTCATACAAATAATTCAAACAAAACTGTATTGTTTCTTTGTTATAGCAAGCAAGGAGTTGGTTAGGACTTATGCGGATGATGAACCTTAGATAAAGAAATGCTTTTCCTACTGTTCCCTGCTATAACTCATATCATATAGATATACATAAGACCCTGGTTTTTCAAAGGTATCCATTCTCAGACCAATTTCATCCAGATAATAATTTAAAAATTTCCTTTCTGCGGGAATATGAGTATGAGAAAATAATAACCAAACTCTTTTATTCCCCCGCAGTTTATCTAAGTCTTTTTCATATCTTGTCATTTCAGCAATTGATAATTCTTGACCGTCATATTTATCTAAGTCATCCACACCAATAATATAATCTCCCTCTTGATAACCATATTTTTCTGCATAATACTGAAACTGATATATACCTCGTTGATAAATATATAAAATGTCTCCTGGTTGCTGATGTTTTTGAATATAATTCAGCACAGGTTTAATTTCTGAATAAGTTCTCGGGTCTTCTATCAAATCAATAGCTTTTGATAAGGGTTTATATAACAATAAGATAACCAATAAAATCCCAATAATTTTTATCGGTCGAGATTTAGGTTTACTCAGAATATAACCTCCACCTGCTGCAATGAGAAAAATTACGAATGGTGTGAGAAATAAAACTAGACGACTCCGAAATGGGTATTGGTGTAAAAAGGATGCTAAAAAAGTTACGAATAATGGAGAAAGTAACAACAACAAAATTTCTTTTCTGCTCAACCAACAAGAAATACAACCTACTAAAAAAAGGATAATAGCTAATCCATCCATCCATTTAGTAAAACCCAAAGGTTTATAGAAAAATTTGCCAAAAGTATCTAACATCCAAACAATATCAAATGGGGAATTAGGAAAACCATCCCCCCAAGAAGTTGTGAGAGTTTCGTTGCCAGTTAAATTTATCAGAGATACAAAATAGAAAATGATAAAACTTAATAACCAACCTGAGTAAATTACTAATAACTGTTTGGTTTGACTAAAGTTTTTCTGCCATAAATTAATTAGTAAAGCACTACCCCCAATACTTGCCAAAATCAAGATAGAAGGATGAGAAAACCAAATAGCGATCGCTCCGAGCAAACCAAATTTAATTATTTGACCAAAGTTCAATTTTGCCTTAACCAAAGGTAGTAATAATAGATATAAAAGGAGAGCGATCGCTACATCACTAGAATATTGTTTTACTTCTGCGGAATAGTAGACTAAGTATTCCAAACTGGCAAACAAAATTAAACCGATAGGAATAGCAGATTTAGGAATCAACTTTTTTGCTAATTCATAAAATACAAACAACGAACCTACGCCACAAATAAAAGGAAATAATCGTAGAGCATACTCGTTATTCCCTAATATCTTAACTGCCAATTTTTCTACCATCAAAAAACCAATTGGGGCACCTTGGTCATAATCCAAAGGTTGGAATAATTCCAAATAAGAACGATTGACAATATTCAAAGCCAAAACCGCTTCATCCGCCCAAAGAGAACGATTAGATAAATATTGAACTAACCTTAAAGCTACCCCAAAAGCAATAATTAAATATGGCAGTATTTGATTTTCAAGGAAAAACTTAAAATCTGGTAAACCAAACTTTTTATCCCTAATAATTTCCATGTTAATTCAAAAGTCAAAAGTCAAAAGTAAGATTTTATAGAGCTACAAAACTTTAATTTTACAGTAATTTACCGAAATTATTGAACATTTAAAGTTGAAAATTATTTGTGACATAGTCAATTCAAAAGTTAAAAGTTAAAAGTTAAAAGTAATATTTTATAGAGCTACAGAACTTTAATTTTACAGTAATTTACCGAAATTATTTACAGCATATTTCGGGCAAATGAGGTACAAGCTTGAATAGTAAAATCATTGTAGTGCGGGCATCTTGCCCGCGAC